>JAEYOB010000520.1 GCA_023412175.1 Pseudomonadota bacterium
CCCTCACGCCCCGTCCGGCCGCAGGCGGCGGGCGGCCGGGGCGGCGCCGCCGGGCAGGGGCACGATCAGCCGGCGCTTGACCGGCTGGGCCTTGCGCGCCACGCCGGCGAAGATCTGCTTGGATGCCTCGATCATGGTGACGCCGGCAAACGCCTTGAACCAGCGCTCGCCGACCTCCTCCCACGCCGGGGCGGAGCGCAGCAGGAAGCGCGAGCGCACCGGCGGGATGAACAGCGCGCGGCCGGTCCGCTCCGGCACGAACATGGTGTCGCGCAGCACCTGCTTGAGCTGCGAGGGCGAATAGGGGAAGCCGTGGCCGAACGGCGTCCAGTCGGCGCGCGCCCACAGCCCCCGCCGGTTCGGGACCACCACCAGCAGTCGGCCGCCGCCGGCCAGCACGCGCCAGATCTCGCGCATCATCGGGCGGAGCTGCTCGGTGCCCTCCAGGCCATGCACCAGCAGCACGCGGTCCACCGACATGTCGCCGAAGGGCAGGTCCGCCTCGTCGCTCAGGCACACCAGCCCCGGCCCTTCCGGCGGCCAGAAGCTGATCCCCTGCGAGGCGGGCATCACCGCCAGGACGCGGTCCGCCTCGTCGCGGAAGGGGCGCAGGAACGGCGTGGTGTAGCCGACGCCCAGCACGATCTGCCCGCGCAGGTCCGGCCACATCTGGCGGATGCGCCGACGCACCATGCGCCGCGCCACCTGACCCAGGCTGGACTCGTAGAACTCCCTGAGGTCGACGATATCGGTGTACATGACGCTCACAGCTTACCACAGACCGATGGGGAGGGCGCGGAGACCATGGAAATCCACCTCGTTCCGGCGTTCAACGACAATTACATCTACCTTCTGCGCAACGGGGACACCGTCGGCGTGGTCGATCCGGGCGACGCCGGGCCGGTGCTGGCGGAGTTGGACCGGCGCGGCTGGCGCCTGACGCACATCCTCAACACCCACCACCACGCCGACCACACCGGCGGCAACCGCGCGCTGAAGGAACGCTTCGGCTGCCCCGTCATCGGCCCTGCCGCCGACGCCCACCGAATCCAGGATATGGACATCGCACTGGCCGATGGCGAGACCGCATCGTTCGGTTCGCACGCGGCGCGCGTCATCGCGGTGCCCGGACACACCTCGGGACACATCGCCTTCCACTTCGCCGACGCGCAGGCGCTGTTCTGCGGCGACACGCTGTTCGCCCTGGGCTGCGGCCGCCTGTTCGAGGGCACGCCGGCGCGGATGTGGGAGTCGCTGCGCCGGCTGCGGGCACTTCCCGACGACACGCGCGTCTATTGCGGGCACGAGTACACGCTCTCCAACGCCCGCTTCGCCGTCACCGTCGATCCGGACAACCGGGAGCTGGCCCGCCGCTTCGAGGAGATCCAGGCGCTGCGCGGGCGCGGCGAGCCGACCATCCCCTCCACCCTGGGCCTGGAGAAGCGCACCAACCCGTTCCTGCGCGCCGACGAGCCGCAGGTGCAGGCGGCCATTGGCATGGCCGGCGCCGATCCGGTCGCGGTGTTCGCCGAGATCCGCGGGCGCAAGGACCGGTTCTGAGGGTTCCCGAGCCGGCAACTCTGCTTTAGGATCGGCGCAAACAACGGGAGGGACCCACCGAATGAAGCTGCGCTACAGCGCCACCTCGCCCTATGTGCGCAAGGTGATGATCGTCGCCATCGAATGCGGCCTCGATCCGTCGATCGAGCTGCAGAACACCGACGCCTGGTCGCCGCAGACCGATCTGCCCAAGGACAACCCGCTGGGCAAGGTCCCGGCGCTGATCCTGGACGACGGCACGGCGCTCTACGACAGCCCCGTGATCTGCGAGTACCTCGACACGCTGCACGACGGACCGCGCCTGTTCCCCTCGCCGGGCCCGGCGCGCTGGGCGGCGCTGCGCCAGCAGGCGCTGGCCGACGGCATCTGCGACGCCGCCATCCTGCGCCGCCTGGAAGGCAACCGCCCGGAGGGCGAGCAGTCCGCCACCTGGAAGGAACGGCAGCGCGTCGCGGTCGCCCGCGCCTGCGACGTGCTGGAGGCCGAAGCCGGCACGCTGCCGCTGGAGCCGACCATCGGCACGCTGGCGATCCTCTCGACGCTCGGCTATCTGGACTTCCGCTTCGGGCACGAGGACTGGCGCGAAGGGCGCCCGGCGCTGAAGGCGTGGTTCGAGCAGGCATCGGACCGCGACAGCTACCGCCGCACCGCACCGCCGGCCTGAACCATGGCCGAGCCGCTCACGCCCGAGCGCATCATCGCCACCCTCGGGATGCAGCCGCACCCCGTGGGCGGCCACTATGTGGAGACCTACCGCCACGCCGCGAAGGGCGGCGGGCGCGGCCTCAAGACCGGCATCCACTACCTGCTGCGCGCCGGCGAGCGCTCTCACTGGCACCGGGTGGATGCGGTGGAGATGTGGCACTGGCACGCCGGCGGCGCGCTGGAACTGTCGGTCTCCGAGGACGGCCAGACGGTGACCCGCCACGTGCTGGGCATGGACCTGGCTGGCGGCCAGCGCCCGCAGGCCGTAGTGCCGCCGTACGCCTGGCAGGCGGCGCGGCCGCTGGACGGCTGGGTGCTGGTCGGCTGCACCGTCTCCCCCGCCTTCGAGTTCGCCGGCTTCGAGATGGCGCCGGAGGGCTGGGAGCCGGAGTGATGCCGGGGTGAAGCCGGGGGCGGGCTACCTCCGCCCGCGCAGCACATCCCAGCTCGCCAGCACGGCGCCGCCGACGATCAGGGCGCAGGCGGCCCACACGATCCAGCCGGCCTCGGCGCGGTCGAACAGGATCAACAGGAAGGTGGAGAGGAGCGGCGTCGCGTAGGACAGGGCACCCAGCGCCCGGATGTCGCCGCGCTTCACCCCGTGGTCCCAGACGAAGAACGCGGCCCCCACCGGACCGATGCCGAGCAGCAGCACCGCCAGCCACTCCGTCGCCCCCGGCAGCACCGTCGCCTCGAACACGACGTGGCACAGCGCCGCCAGCACCGCCGTCGCGAGGCAGAAGCCGCCCACCGCCTCGGTCGGCACATAGCCGAAGCGGCGCGACAGCACCGAATAGCCCGACCAGACCACCGCGCACGCCGCCGCCGAGAGATAGCCGGGCAGATAGGCCGCCTCGATGCTCAGCCCCCTCCCCTTGCCAGTCACCAGCAGCGCCGTGCCGGCCAAGCCCAGCAGCCCGCCCAGCACATGGCCGCGCCGCAGCCGCTCGCCCGGCAGCAGCGCCGAGAACAGCACGATCAGCAGCGGCCAGAGGTAGTTGAGCAGGTTCACCTCAACCGCCGCCTCCGGCGCCAGCCGGAAGGCCAGGAAATAGAAGAAGTGATAGCCGAACAGCCCGCCGACCCCCAGCAGCCACACCGGCCAGGGCTGGCGCAGCGGCGCCACCACGCTGCGCCCGCGCGCCACCGCGGCGGCGGTGCCGACCAGGAAGGCCAGCACGAAGGACATGGCGACGAGCTGGAACGGCGGGATGCTTCCCGACAGCGTCGTCAGCAGCGCCAGCGTCGACCACAGGAGGATCGCTACGCCGCCGATCACGGTGGCGCGGCGGACGTGGGCACGCTCGCCCGGCAGGGTATCGGTGGCCATGAAATGATCCGTTCCCGGATGAAATGAGCAGCCCCTATACAGCAGCCGGCTTCCGGCGGCAACGATCCCTCTCCGGGGCGGGAGAGGGTTAGAAGGCCGATCCGGGCTGCTTCAGGAACTCCAGCTCCTCCGGCGTGCTTTCGCGGCCGAGGATGGCGTTGCGGTGCGGAAAGCGGCCGAAGCGCTCGACGACCGCCAGATGCCGCTCCGCCCAGTCGATGGAGTCGGACACGCCGACCCGCTCGCGGAACAGCTGCACCGACAGGCGCTGGCTGCTCAGGTCCTCGTGATGCTCGAAGGGCAGATAGAGGAAGCTCCGCTCCTCCGGCCCGCACTCCAGATCGAAGCCGTGCTGCACGGCGTGGCGGGCGACGGCGCGCGCCTTTCCGTCGGTGGCGAAGGCACGCGGCGTGCCCCGGAAGACGTTGCGCGGCACCTGGTCCAGCAGGATGCACAGCGCCAGACAGCCGTCCACGTCGTCCATCCAATGGTCGAGTCCCCCGGCCGCAGCGCGCTCGTGCGGCTCCAGCAGCGTGTCGCGCACCTGCCGGTCGAAGCTCGGCGATGACGCGAACCAGTAGGGTTTCACCGCCTCGCTGAACCAATACTCGACGATCTCGTCGATCAACCCGTCCGCCATGCCTGCCTCCCGTAACCGCCGGCCCATAACAGAACAGGGCGCCCGAGGGCGCCCTGTCCAGTGCTTTCAGCAAACCGATACGCCGATTAGTGGAGCTTGGCCCACATCTGGCGCTTGGTCGCGTACAACAGGCCGGCGAGGACGATCAGGAACAGGATGACCTTCACGCCCATCTGCTTGCGCTGATCCAGGCTCGGCTCGGCAACGAAGGTGAGGAACGTCGAGACGTCCTTCGCCTGCTGCTGCGCCGTGGCCTCGGTGCCGTCGGCGTACTGCACGCCGCCGTCCATCAGGATGCCCGGCATGCCGACCTGATGGCCCGGGAAGTACTTGTTCCAGTTCATCCCCGGCATCAGGTTGACGTCGGCCGGCGGCTCCTCGAAGCCGGTGAGGAAGGCGTAGAGGTAGTCCTCACCGCCGACGCGGGCCTTGGCGATCAGCGACAGGTCGGGCGGCAGCGCGCCGTTGTTGGACGCGCGGGCCGCGTTGTCGTTGGGGAACGGCGACGGGAAACGGTCGGCCGGGATACCCGGACGCATGAACATCTCGCCGTTGTCGTCCGGGCCGGCCTGGATCTCGTAGGACGCGGCCAGCGCCTTCAGCTCGTCCTCATTGAAGCCGATGCCCGCCAGCGTGCGGACCGGGACCAGCTTCATCGAGTGGCAGGAGGCGCAGACCTCCTTGTAGACCTGGAAGCCGCGCTGCGCCGACGCCTTGTCGATGGTGCCGAACACGCCGGAGTGCGACCAGGTCTGCGTCGGGATGGCCACGCCTTCCGCGGCGATGGCCGAACCGCCGAGCCCGAGAGCCAGCGCGGCCGAGAGGATAGCGGTCTTCAGGGCGCGCATTAGGCCTTCTCCATCGGCTTGGCATGGGCACCGGCCGCAACCCGGCCACCGCCCTTCAGAACAGGTTCGCTGATGCTTGCAGGCAGCGGCAGCGGACGCTCCAGCTTTCCAAGCAGCGGCAGCAGGATCAGGAAGTGGAAGAAGTAGTAGGCCGTGCCAATGCGGGCGATCAGCAGCCAGTGGCCCTCGGCCGGCATGGCGCCGGCGTAGCCCAGCACCAGCGCGTCGAGCGCCAGCACCCAGAAGAACTGACGGTAGATCGGCCGGAACTTGCAGCTGCGCACCTTCGAGGTGTCCAGCCACGGCAGGATCACCAGCACCGCGATGGCGCCGAACATGGCCAGCACGCCGCCGAGCTTGGAATTGATCGGCCCGATGTTGAAGGTGATGGCGCGCAGGATGGCGTAAAACGGCAGGAAGTACCATTCCGGCACGATGTGCGCGGGCGTCTTCAGCGGGTTGGCGATCGTGTAGTTGTCCGGGTGGCCGAGATAATTCGGCAGGTAGAAGACGAAATAGGCGTAGACCAGCAGGAACACCACCATGCCCATCGCGTCCTTGATGGTCGCATAGGGCGTGAAGGGAACGGTGTCGGTCTTCGACTTCACCTCGATGCCGGTCGGGTTGTTCTGGCCGGTGACGTGCAACGCCCATACGTGCAGCACCACGACGCCGGCGATCATGAACGGCAGCAGGTAGTGCAGCGCGAAGAAACGGTTCAGCGTCGGGTTGTCGACGGCGAAGCCGCCGAGCAGGAGTTGCTGGATCCAGTCGCCGACCAGCGGAATGGCCGTGAAGAAGCCGGTGATGACGGTGGCGCCCCAGAAGGACATCTGGCCCCACGGCAGCACGTAGCCCATGAAGCCGGTCGCCATCATCAGCAGGTAGATGATGCAGCCGAGGATCCACAAGAGCTCGCGCGGCGCCTTGTAGGAG
>JAEYOB010000537.1 GCA_023412175.1 Pseudomonadota bacterium
GCCATGCGGTCGGATGCGGTGCCGGACAGGCCATCGAACACCTTGGGCGTGCGGTTGCCCGCATGCTCCGGGCCGACGCCGGCGATCCAGCCGACCAACGGCCGGTCGAAGATGCCCTCGAAGCGGAAGATCCCCTCGGCGTAGGCGGTGTGGAGCGGCGTGAAGGCCGGGAGCACCAGTACGGTGAAGCCGTTTTCCGACGCTGACCCGGCGATTCGCGGCAGTGTTGCGGCATCGTACGAGCGGATGGCGACGGTGGTGGCTGTCTCGGGCAGTTCGGTAACCACCAGGAGATCCGCCACGCCGTCGGCCTCCGGCGGCAGGGGGGCGGTGCCGCCGATCCAGCGGCCGCGGGGCAGTGCGGTGAGCAGCGACTCGTCGCCGGCGATCAGCAACGGCCGGCCCGCGGCGATCATCGCCGCCACCGCGTCCGGCTGCATCAACGCGTTCGCCACCGCTGTTCTCCCTGATAATTTTGTTGTCGGTATTGAGCCAAGGCCATTCGTCAGACGCAAGATGCTTGCGTGGAATATGCGACCATTGACCGATGGGCCGGCTCGTGTCATCTAAGATCAATCGATTGATCTTGATTTTGGTGGATGCGGACCCTCAGCGATACCGACGTCATCGGCCGCCTTGCGCTCGATAATCCATGGTGGCGCACCGGTGTGCCCGACCCGGAAGTGGCGGCGCTGCGGCGCCGCGCCTTTCTCGACGGATTGCTGCGACGGCTCGACCGTACGGGGCCGGAGCGCCCGCTGCTGCTGACCGGTCCGCGCCGGGTCGGCAAGACGGTCCTGATCCGCCAGGCCATCGGACGGCTGATCGAGGGCGGCGCACCGCCGCGAAGCCTGCTCTACGCCGACCTGACCTCTCCCACGCTGCACGGCGTGCCGCTGGAGCGGCTGGCCCGCAACTTGCGGGCCGCGGCCGGGTCCGATGGGCCGGGGGTGCTGGTCCTCGATGGAATCCATCATGTGCGCAACTGGCAAACCGACGTTGCCGCGCTGGCCGCTGCGTCACCGGACCTGCGGGTGGTGGCTGTGGCGTCCGGCGCCGCGCTGCCGATCCCCGATGCCTTCGTGCTGCCGCCGCTGACCTTTGCCGAGTATCTGCGGCTGATCGGTGCCGAGCGCGACCTGATCGAACCGATGGTGTTCGGCAAGGGGCCGCCCATGTATGTGGTGCGCGACTTGGGGGCGCTGAACGAACGCTTCCTGCACTACATCAACGGCGGCGGCTTTCCGGAGGCGGTGCTGCTGCGCGCGCCCGGCCGCGACTCGGCCCGGCTGCTGCGCGGCGAGGTGCTGGGCGCCTTGCTGCACCAGGACCTGCCGGGCCTTGCGGGCATCGCCGGCACGCCGGACCTGAACGCGCTGTTCACCCTGCTGGCCCGCAACACTGGCCGCGAGGTTTCCATCGAGGCGATCGCCGAGCGCTCCGGTCTCGCCAAGAATACCGTGCGCCGGCATCTCGACTATCTGGAGGCCAGCCATCTGATCCTTCGCATGGGCCGCGTACACCCGGAGGGCGGACGCTTCAAGCGCATGCGCACCTTCAAGGTCCACCTGTCCGCGCCCTGTCTGTACGCCGCGCTGTTCGGCCCGGTCGCCGCTGACGATCCGATGCTCGCGGCGTTGAGCGAGAGCGCCATCGTCGGCCAGTGGCTGGCCTCGGCGGAGCGGACGCGGCTGGTCTACGCCCGATTGCCGGAAGGGCCGGTCGATCTGGTGGCGCTGTCCGCTGACACCGGCCGGCCCGCCTGGGCCTGCGTGCTGTCGGGAAGCGACGCGTCCGTAGGTGACGAAACTACGATCAATGGATTAATCCAATTTTCAAAGCGCAACGCGCCACTGCGCTGGATCGGTTCCACCACCCGCACGCTTGCCGCGCTGAAGATGCACGATGGAGTGGAGGTCTGGCACCGCCCGGCGAGCCAGTACTGCTACGAAGTGGGCCGGCGGGCGCTGGACGAGGTCGGGCTCAATTAAGATCAGGAAAATGAACTTAATCAGCGGGGGAGCGTCACCGCAACCCGCAGCCCGCCTTCCGGGCGGTTCGCCAAGGCGATGTCGCCGCCGTGGCCGCGGATGATGGTGCGGGCGGTGGACAGGCCGAGCCCCACGCCGCCGGTCGCCTTGTTGCGCGACGGGTCCAGGCGGTAGAACGGCGCGAACACCTTTTCCATCTGGTCCTCGGGGATGCCGGGGCCGTCGTCGTCGATCTCGACGCGCACCTGCCCGTTCTCCGGCGCCAGCCGGACACGGCAGCCGCCGCCATAGGCGATGGCGTTGTCCATCAGGTTGGCGAAGGCGCGGCGCAGCGCCACCGGGCGGGCGTCCACCACGCTGTGCACCGGTCCTTCGTAGGAGGCGGACTGGCCGGCGTCGCTGCGATCCTCGCACAGGCTCTGCAGCAGGTCGGCGAGGTCGAGGGGGCCGCGCGGCTCGCGCTGGGCATCGTCGCGGGCGAAGACGAGGGTGGCGGTGATCATCGCCTCCATCTCGTCCAGGTCGGAGAGCATCTTGCGCTGCATCTCCGGGTCGTCCACCAGCTCGGCGCGCAGCCGCATCCGGGTCAGGGGCGTGCGCAGGTCGTGGCTGATGGCGGCCAGCATCTGCGTGCGGTCGGCGACGAAGCGGCGCAGCCGTTCCTGCATGCGGTTGAAGGCGCGGGTGGCGGCGCGCAGCTCATCCGGGCCGGCCTCCGGCAGCGGGTCGGACTCGCCGTCCACGCCCAGACGCTCGGCGGCGACGGCGAAGCGCGCCAGCGGCGCGGTCAGCCGGCGCGCCGCCCACACCGACAGCACGATGATGATGCCGACGATGGCGACCATCCACAGGGCGAAGCGCAGCAGGCGGAAGGTCCCCTCGATGGGGTCGCCGGCGGCGAAGGCCAGCCAGGAGCCGTCGGCCAACTCCACGAACAGCCGCATGTCGTGGGTCCAGCGCGGCTCGTCGCCGAGCGGGAGCGGGCCGGGGGGCGGGCCGGGGGAGTGGCGGCGCACCTCCAGCAGCACCTCGCGCCGCGGGTCGTCCAGCGCGTCGCGCAGGCGGCGTTGCAGGAACTGGCGCGGCCCGCCCTCGCGTCCGGCCCTGAGCTTCGGCCGTTCGGTCTGCCAGGTGACGCGAAGGACCGGGTCGTCGATGGCCTTCACCACGCGCGGCCGGATCTCGGGCCGGGTGGCGTCCACCAGTTGGACGATGGCGGTGACGCGCTCGACCAGCACGCGCGGGCTGTGCACCGGCGGCCCCTCCGGCCGGTCGAGCACGTAGAGCAGCGCGCTGATCACCTGCGTCAGCAGCAGCGCCGCCACGATGGTCAGCGCCGTGCGCGCGGCGATGCTGTCGGGGATCCAGTGGCGCAGACGGCGCATCGGCTCAAATCCCCGCCGTGACGGCGGGCGTGAACAGGTAGCCGCCGCCGCGCACCGTCTTGATCAGCGCCGGTTCGGCCGGGTCGGGTTCGATCTTGCGGCGCAGGCGGCTCACCTGCACGTCGATGGAGCGGTCGAAGGGCACCGCCGTCCGCCCGCGCGCCAGGTCGAGCAGCTGGTCGCGGGTCAGCACCCGCTGCGGGTGCTCGACGAAGGCCACCAGCAGGTCGTACTCGCCGGCCGAAAGTTGCACCAGCACCCCGTCGGCCGAGCGCAGCTCGCGCTTGGTGAGGTCGAGGCTCCAGCCCTCGAAGCGCAGCACGGTGGCGCCGTCGGCGACCGGCTGCGGGGCGGAGACGCGGCGCAGCACCGCCTTGACGCGCGCCAGCAGCTCGCGCGGGCTGAAAGGCTTCGCCAGATAGTCGTCGGCGCCCATCTCCAGCCCGACGATGCGGTCGGTCTCCTCGCCCATGGCGGTCAGCATGACGATGGGAATGGACGAGGTGGCGCGCAGCCGCCGGCACAGGCTCAGCCCGTCCTCGCCCGGCAGCATGAGGTCGAGCACGATGAGGTCGATGCGGGCGCCGTCCAGCGCCTTCATCATCTCCGCGCCGTCGCGCACGGCGGTCACGCGGTAGCCGTGCTTCGTCAGAAACTGGGCGACGAGGGTGCGGATGTCGCGGTCGTCGTCGACCACGAGGAGGTGAGGCATGCGGTCCATGGCGGGCATTGTCCGACGGCGCGGCCCGGCGGTTAAGCGGAAAAATGTTACGGACGGTAACCGGCGCCGCGACTGTTACACAGAGTTACCAAACAGGCCTCTGCCGGACATCAACCGGCAAAGTTCGTCCGGCAGTCTCAGGCTCATCGGGATCAACGCCCGGCTTCAAAACCAGGAGACAATCCATGAAACGCACTCTGCTCACCACGCTCGCGGTTGCCGGCAGCCTCGCCGTTGCGGTGCCGGTGTTCGCCCAGCAGGCGGGGCCGGGTGGCGGCCCCCAGGGCAAGGGTGGCCCCGGCGCCGAATTCGGCTACAGCCGCATGTGCGAAAACCAGGAGGCGCGGCTTGCCGGCATGCTCGCCTTCGCCGAGAAGCGCCTGAACATCACCGACGCCCAGAAGGCGGCCTGGAACAAGTTCGCCGATCAGGCCCGCGCCAGCGGCAAGCCGGTGGAGGACGCCTGCGCCACCCTGAAGGACAAGCCGAAGCCCGCCAACGCCATCGAGCGGCTGGAGCGCATGGACACCATGATGACGGCGCGTCAGGCGCAGATGCACCAGATGGTGCCGGCCATCAAGGATATGTACGCCCAGCTGACCCCGGAACAGCAGAAGGTCGCCGACGAACTGCTGACCCGCGGTCCGGGGCGCGGCGCCCGCGGTCACGGCCATGGCCCCAACCATGGCCCCAACCACGGCCCGCGCGGCTGACGCTGAACACCCTCCCCCGGATTGACCGGGGGAGGGGTTCTCCGTCTTCCGTTACTCCGCC
>JAEYOB010000562.1 GCA_023412175.1 Pseudomonadota bacterium
GGGTGCCGCCGTGGCGGCCAGCGGCGTCGCCCTGCTGGCAGCCTGATCCTGAGGGGGCGCTCCGGCGCCCCCTAATCGTCCAACGGCTCGACGTCCACCTGGACGGACAGGCCGTGCCCGGCACCGCCGAGAATCACTCCGCGGACCGGGCTTACGTCGTCGTAGTCGCGGCCCCACGCGATCGTGATGTAGTCCTGGTCGGCGATCCG
The DNA here is from genome assembly GCA_023412175.1 of Pseudomonadota bacterium. Lineage (GTDB taxonomy): Bacteria > Pseudomonadota > Alphaproteobacteria > Azospirillales > Azospirillaceae > Azospirillum. The sequence goes on from JAEYOB010000562.1 coordinate 210, forward strand.
CCCGTTGGTCGGGCAGAGGTCCAGCCAGGTTTCCCCGCCGCACCACACCGACACCCACGCATGGCTGGCGTCCGCACCGACCAGACGCGGCTGGCCGGGCGGCGGCAGCGTGCGCAGGTAGCCGCTCACGTAGCGCGCCGCCAGCCCCAACGAGCGCAGCCCGCCGATCAGCAGATGTGCGAAGTCCTGGCAGACGCCGCGCCGGTTCGCCAGCACCTCGGCCAGCGGCGTCGCCACGGTGGTGGCCGTTGGATCGAAGGTGAAGTCGCTGTGGATGCGCTGCATCAGGTCGATCGCGGCCTCCGCAATCGGCCGCCCCGTGTCGAACGACGGCCGCGCGAACTCGGCGAGATAAGTCGTCGCTGTCACCAGCGTGCTGTCGAACGCGAACTGCGCGACCGTTGCCGGGTCGCCCGGTGCGCCGGCCAGCCGCTCCCACGCGAGTGTGTCGCCCGGCTCGACCGGAAGCTGGTCGAAGACCTCGATGTCACTGTGGGCCGCGATGGTCAGGCGGCGGTGCGGCTCCTGCACCGCGATGTAGGTGATCGGGTTCCCGAAATGGTCGTCGTGGTCGCAGGTGAGGGGCGCGCCCGGCCCGACGCTCAGCGAGAAGGCATAGCAGCGCTGGCGTGCCAGCGGCCGCGGCCGGAGGTGGACGAGATGATGCGATACCGGCACGTCGTCGCCGTAGTCGTAGCGGGTCAGGTGGTGGCAGCGGTAGCGCATGGCGGCTCAGGTCGGGCGGGCGAAGGCATGGCTGAAATAGGCATGCGCCAGCAGGTTCGAGAGGTCGGGAAGCGTGTTTCCCAGCGCATCGAGCGCGGTGCACAGCGCCTCGGCGTGGTGCAGCGCGCCTGAGGCGCGCAGCGCGGCGCGGGCAGCCGCAGTCAGGCTGATGGCGGCGGCGCTGGCCTCGCCCGATCCGCGCGGCAGCGCCGCGACGTGCTGTTCCAGGGCGGCGAGCTGGAAGGCGAGCGCCCGCGGGTTGCTCTCGTCGGCCAGCAGCAGGTCGAGGACCGGGCCGCGCATCACCTCGGCCAGCGAGCGTTCGCGATAGGCCATGAAACTCTCGCCGAGTTCAAGCAACACCTCCAGCTCGGCGGCCTCGTGCATGTCGTCCGCGCGGTCCGTCTCGGGCAGACGCGTGGAACGGACCAGCGACACCATGTGGACGGCGCGCTCCATCCGCCGCCCCATGTCGAGGAAGCGCCAGCCATGGCCGCGCATCATGCTTTCCTGCTCCAGCCCGGACAGTGCCGCCAGGGTGGTCATCAGGTCGTTCAGGCGGAGCAGCAGCGCCGCAGCGTCGATGCGCCTGGTCGGCCACAGGCTCTGCCGATCGAGCTGCGAGATCACCCGCCACAGATCGATCGACAACCGGTCCCGCACGCCGTAGCCGACGCGGTGCAGGCGTTGCACGTTGGCGCGCAGACTGTTCGGATGGCTCTCGTCGAAGACGGCGGTGCGCAGCGCGGTGTCCAGCCCGCGGCTGCTGCCCATGCGGGTGAGTTCCCACGGGATCATGCCGATCCGGGCCATCAGGTGCAGCAGAACGACCAGTTCCTCGGCCGCGCCCGGCTGGTTGCCGTCCGTCAGCCGCCCGTAGGCACCGCGCAGCAGGCGCACCGCGCCCTCCGACCGCTCGGCGTAGCGGCCGAGCCAGAACAGCCCATCGGCGACGCGGCTCGGCAGGGCGCCGGTGCCGGCGCGTGTCGGGCGCGGCTCATGCGCCGGGCGGGGTTGGGAAGGCTCGGCCAGACGCCGGTGCGGGGAGAGCACCCAGGTGTCCTTGCTGCCGCCGCCGTGCTGCATGGAGACGATCAGCCGCCCCGGCTCGGCGCACACCCGCGCCAGACCGCCGGGCATGGTGGCGTAGCCGCCGGCGGTGGCGCACAGGAAGACGCGCAGCACCAGCGGGCGCGGCTGCAGGTGCCCGTCCTCCCACACCGGTGCGGTGGACAGGCCGGGCGGTTCGTGCGCCACAAAGGCCCAGGGGCTGCGGCGGATGCGCTCCGCCAGCGCGGTGCGCTCGGCGTCGGACAGGGTGGAGCCGTGCACCGGCTCGAAGGGCAGGGAGCGGAAGGCCGGGGCGATGACCAGCCCGCCCAGATGGTCGAGGACGTGGCGGCACTCCTCCTCCTGGCCGCACCACCAGGAGGCGACGTGCGGCAGTGCCAAGTCCTCTCCGAGCAGCCGCTGGCTCAGCCGGCCGAGGAAGGGCCGGAACGACAGGGATTCCAGAAGGCCGCTGCCCAGGGCGTTGGCCACGGCGACGGTGCCGGCGCGCACCGCCTCGGTAAGGCCGGCGACGCCCAGCGAACTGTCGGCACGCAATGCCAGCGGGTCGGCGAAGTCGTCGTCCAGGCGGCGCAGGATGACGTCCACCGGCTCCAGACCGGACAGGGTCTTCAGCCAGACCTGCCGGTCACGCACCGTCAGGTCGGCCCCCTCCACCAGCGTGATGCCCAGATGGCGGGCGAGGTAGACGTGCTCGAAATAGGTCTCGTTGTAGGGGCCGGGGGTGAGCAGCACGATGCGACCCGGCCCGCTGCGCGGGTTCAGCGCCTCCAGCGTCTCGCGGAACGCGGTGAAGAACGGCGCCAGCCGCTCCACGTGGCAGGCGCGGAAGCTGTCCGGCAGGACGCGGGTCAGCACTGTGCGGTTTTCCAGCGCGTAGCCGCTGCCGCTCGGCGCCTGGGTGCGGTCCGACAGCACCCACCACCGCCCGTCCGGCGCGCGGGCGAGGTCGGCGGCGTAAAAGTGCAGATAGGTGCCGTTCGGCACCGGTACGCCATGCACCGTGCGGCGGAAGCCCGGATCGGCGAACACCAGCGCGGGCGGCAGGGCACCGTCGCGCACCAGCGTCTGCGGGCCGTAGATGTCGGCGAGGACGGCGTTCAGCAGGCGGGCGCGCTGCGCCAGCCCGGCGACGATCCCCTCCCATTCGGCGGGCGGGATCGGCAGCGGCAGCATGTCCAGCGGCCAGGGCCGCTCCATGCCCTGCGGGTCGCCGTAGATGTTGTAGGTGACGCCGTTCTGGTGCAGCAACCGGCGCGCCTCTTCCCAGCGCTCCGCCATGCGGCCGGGATCGAGACCACCCAGCGAACCCATGAAGGTCTGCCAATGCGGGCGCAGGCGTCCACGCCCGTCCACCATCTCGTCGTAGACCGGAGCGGTGGAGTATCCGAGCGCGTCGGCCTCGCCGAACAACGAACCCTGCGCGACGGAAGTGATCTCAGAATGAACCAAGGGAAGGCGTCCGCTGGGCTTGTGCCGCACCATGAAAAACTGTGAACGCCCGCCGCGGCCTCGGCAAGCGGTCGGGGAGGGGAAGCGATGGTATCAAAGCGTCTTCAGGTACTCAATCCGTGGGAAAGTGAAAGTCCGGGTCCGCTTCCGGGCGATGGTGATGGCCTGCTCGCCCTTGGGGGAGTCGGCCGAGGGCGTCCGGAACGTCAGCGCGTGGCGCACCGGCAACGCGCTGGCAATCACCGCACGAAGAGCAATGTTTTCGCTATCAATGGATTGTCGGTACGGTTAACGATAACCACGATGACGCGAGGGCTTCAACGCCAATGCATCGTCGCTATCTGATCGCGGGTGTGTTCACGGAAAGCGGCTGTTCCATGGTCTCTTCGACCGCCACGACATCGACGGCGAAGCCGCGCCCGACCGCCTTTGAGTCGGGCGGGCGTGGTCTGGTCACCGGCAAGTACTTTAATTTCAACCCGCTTCCGCCTCCGGCGGATGTCCTGGGCAACCCGCTGACCGTCCCGAACCTGCCGACCCACAAGCGCCCCAAGGAAACGTGGCGCAGCCGGGTGTCGCGCCTCCTGGCACGGTTGAACATGGGCACCGGTTCGGTGGTGGCGCGCAAGCGCTGGAAGCTGCAGGACACCATTGCCTCGGTGCTCGCCTCGGTCTCGCCGTCGGTGACCCTGGCGGAGCGGCGTGGACCGCAGGGGCGCGGTGGCAAGGCCGTGCCCGTGATCATCGTGCGGCATCCCTATCACCTGCGGCATGTCTTAGACATGATCCCGCAGCTTCCGTCCGAACTCGCCGCGGAACGCCGTTTCCTCGAACTGCTGATGAGCCGCATCCTCAGAAAGTACGGGGAGCAGATGGTTGCGATGAAGGGCGGCGCCTTTTCCTTCGAGCACGAAGCCAAGGAATACTTTCACGCCGGCTTCAAGCTGGAGCGCCAGATCAAGAAGGTCAACAATCCCGACGAACGGTTCCTCGCCCTGCAAAGCATATACGCCATCTACTTCCATGGCCGGCAGTATTATTACTATGCCCTGCTGCGGCGGGAGCGGTTGCAACCGGACAACAAGCTGTTCATGTTTTTTTCGCGCGCCTGCTATTTCATGGCGCGCATCGACTGGAGTGGGCAGTTGCTGGACAAGCCGAACCCGCGCTCGCTGCCATCGCGCGACGAAATGATGTTCTACGTCCAGCGTGACAAGACGGTTCTCATGCGCTACCGCTCGGACCCGGATTTCCAGCGGCAGGTGAAGAGCGTGCTGGAAGCCTTTCCGTCCTGAGCGTCCGTCCTTTCCCGAGTGGTTCCATGCGCCTCCTTCCCCTGTCGTTGCTGATGATTCTGGCCGCAGCCCCGGCCGCGGTGGCCGGATCCGACCCTGTCCAGGCCACGCCCCCGGCAGGGCAGTCGGACGCGAAGGCGGAGCGCGACGGTGTGCGCCCTCTGCCGC
>JAEYOB010000768.1 GCA_023412175.1 Pseudomonadota bacterium
GGCGAGCGCTGCCTTGGCCACCCCCGCCGCGTCCAGCAGCGCCACGATCCAGTCGGCCAGATCCTCGATGGCGGCGAGCGGCGCCCCGGCGGACCGACCATGGCCGGGCAGATCGACCGCCAGGACGGAGCGCCCGTGATGGGCGAGGTAGCGGCTTTGCAGGCTCCACACCGTGTGGTCCATGCCGGCGCCGTGGATCAGCACCACGGCCGGCAGCTCCGGGTCGAAGGGGCGTCCGCCGGTGTGGGCGAAGACAGTGGATCCGTTGACGGTCAGTTCCATGGCCTCGTCCCCCTCAGCCCTTCTGGGCGGCGCGCAGCGCCTGGCGCAGGTCGTCGATCAGGTCGTCGCAGTCCTCCAGCCCGATGGACAGGCGGATCATCTCCTCGCCGATGCCGGCGGCCTTGAGCGCCTCGGCGTCGAGCTGCGCGTGCGTGGTCGAGGCCGGGTGGATGACCAGCGATTTGGCGTCACCGACGTTGGCGAGGTGGGAGAACACCTTCAGCGTCTCGATAAAGCGCTTGCCGGCGGCCCGCCCGCCCTTGACGCCGAACGACACGATGGAGCCGGCGCCCTTCGGCAGCAGGCTGGAGACCAGCGCGTGGTCGGGGTGGTCGGCCAGTTCCGGGTAGCTCACCCACTGCACGGCGCCCTTCTCCGCGTACAGCTCCGATTCCAGGAAGCCGACAACCTTGCGGGTGTTGTGGATGTGGCCCTTCATGCGCAGCGGCAGCGTCTCCACGCCCTGGAGGATGTGGAAGGCGTTGGTCGGGCTCAGGCAGGCGCCGAAGTCGCGCAGCCCCTCGGCGCGGGCGCGCATGATGAAGGCAGCCGGGCCGAACTCCTCCGCGAAGTCGATGCCGTGATAGCCGGCGTAGGGCTCGGTCATGGTCGGGAACTTGCCCGACGCCTCCCAGTCGAAGGTGCCGCCGTCCACAATGACGCCGCCGATGGCGACGCCGTGCCCGCCCAGCCACTTGGTGGCGGAGTGCATGACGAGGTCGGCGCCGTGCTCCAGCGGCCGGCACAGGTACGGCGTGCAGAAGGTCGAATCGACCAGCAGCGGCACGCCCGCCTCGTGGGCGATCCGCGACACCTCCGGCAGGTTCATCACTTCCAGCCCCGGATTGCCGAGCACCTCGCCGAACACCAGCCGCGTCTCCGGCCGGATGGCGGCGCGGAAGGCGTCGAGGTCGCGCGGGTTGACGAAGGTGGTCTCGATGCCGAAGCGCGGCAGCGTGTAGGCCAGCAGGTTCCGGCTGCCGCCGTAGATCGACGCCGAGGCGACGATGTGCCCGCCCGATCCCATCAGCGTGGTGATGGCGAGCGTCAACGCCGCCTGCCCGCTGGCGGTGCACACCGCGCCGACGCCGCCTTCCAGGGCGGCGATGCGCTCCTCCAGCACCGCCACGGTGGGGTTGGAGATGCGGCTGTAGATGTGCCCGGGGCGTTCCAGGTTGAACAGCGCGGCGGCGTGGTCGGTGTCGCGGAAGACGTAGGAGGTGGTCTGGTAGATCGGCACGGCGCGCGCGCCCGTCGCCGGATCGGGCTGCTGCCCGGCGTGCAGGCTGAGCGTGTCGAACTTCAGGAACTTCGCGTCGGCCATCGACCGGCCCCCCTCCTTGTTGCGGCCGGGGAGCGTAGGCAGGGCGGGCGGGGGCGTCAAGGCAACATGCTCCCTCCCCTTCTTCCGGCCCCTTCCTCCAACGGAGAAGCCGCTAGGCCACCGGTTCCACCCCCAGCACGGTCTCGTCCGCCAGCCAGTCCACCACCTTGGCCAGCGCCTCCCAGCCGGTGTCGCCGGCCTCCAGCGCCTCGTTGTAGATCGCCACCTGCCGGTGCGCGCTGGTGCCGCGGCGGAGGATGTCGCGGGCGTTCTCCAGCTCCGCCTGGCAGCCGAAATGCTCGGCGTCCTCGCGGACCAGCTCCAGCAGCTCTTCCAGCAAATCGGCGTAGGGGACGATCTCGCCGCGGCCGAAGTCCACCAGCCCGTCGTCCAGGCCGTAGCGCTGGGCGCGCCAGCGGTTCTCCTCGATGAACAGGTTCTTGTAGGGCCGCCACGCCACGTTGCGCAGCTTCAGCCGCCACAGCATGCGCAGCAGGCACTGGTACAGCGCGGCGATGGTGATGGCGTCGTCGAGCCGCGTGCAGATGTCGGTGATGCGCATCTCCAGCGTCGGGAAGCGCGACGAGGGGCGGATGTCCCACCACAGCTTGGTTCCGTCCTCGATCACCCCGCACTTCACCAGCGCGTCCACGTGGTGCAGGTATTCGCCGTAGCTGTCGAAGGCGTCCGGCATGCCGGTGCGCGGCAGCTCGTGCCAGACCGACAGGCGGTAGGACTTGCGCTCCATCACCCGGCCGCGCCAGAACGGCGACGAGGTGCTGAGCGCCAGCAGGTGCGGCAGGAAATAGCGGACCTGGTTCATCAGGTCGATGCGCAGGTCGTCGTCCTCGATGCCGGCGTGCACGTGCATGCCGCAGATCATCAGCCGCCGCGCCGGCGCGCCGAGGTCGCGGGCCAGCATGTTGTAGCGGTCGCGGTTGGTGTGCTTCTGCGGCTCCCACGCCGCGAAGGGGTGCGTGGACGCCGCGATCGGGGCGAGGCCGTAGGCGTTCGCCACGCCGGCCACCGTGCCGCGCAGGCGCGCCAGCTCGGCCCGCGCCTCCTGGACATTCCGGCAGACCGGGGTGCCCACCTCGATCTGGCAGCGCAGGAATTCCGGGTGGATCTGGCCGGGTGCCTTGTCCTGGCAGGCCGCCAGCATCGCCTCCGGCGGCGACTGCACGATGTCGCGCGTGCCGCGGTCGACCAGCAGGTATTCCTCTTCGAGGCCGAGGGTGAAGGCCGGTTCCCGCATCGATCAATCGTCCCGTCGTGGATGGTGTTCGACACGGTACAACGCCGGATCGGCCAGGACGGGTGCGAGCGCGTCGCCCAGCACCTCCGCCCATTCCGCCACGCCGGCGGACTCGGCGATCAGGTCCTGGCGGACCTCGATCAGCACGTTGGGCAGGCCGGTGGGCGTGGCGTGCAGCTCGATGGTCCCGCCCAGCGTGTTGCGGCCCGAGTACGGTTCGTTGTCGCCGACCACCCAACGCCCCGACGCGCGCAGGCGCTCGATCAGCGGCACGGGGATGCGCGGGTCACGGTCCCACAGGACGCCGACGTGCCACGGCCGCCCGGCGCCGCGCATGACCGGCGTGAAGCTGTGGATGGAGACCATCGCCGGCGCTACCCACCCCGCGTCGTCGCGGTCGTGCATGGTGGCAACCATGGTCGCGATGGTGTCGTGGTAGGGGCGGTACAGCGCCGCCAACCGCCGCTCGACCTCGTCCGGCCCGAGGTCGCGGTTGCCGGGGACCACCACGTCGTCGCTGGCCACCGGGATCAGCGTCGGGTCCTCCAGCGCGCGGTTCGGATCGACCA
>JAEYOB010000624.1 GCA_023412175.1 Pseudomonadota bacterium
GAGTGGCGGCGGGCACCCGCGACGGGCCCCGCGGCAGCGCGCCGAGCCACTCCAGCCAATCCTGCACCCGGACCGTCCAGTTCATCGTCCCTGTGGCATGGTCCACCTGGGCGCGGAGCCGCCGGCCTGAAACGGCGCGATCCTCGCGCAGCAGACGGAGCGCGGCAGTCGTGGCCTCCGCGAAGCGCAGGGCGTGTTCCTCCGGTTCCGGCGGAACCGGGATGAGTCGGGCGAAGCCGGCTGTGGTTTCGGCGAGCGCGCCGAGTTGGCTTGAAACCACCAGGCAGCCGGCCGCCATCGCCTCCATCGCCGAAATGCAGGAGGTTTCGGCGAAGCGGTTCAGATAGGCCAGACAGGTCGCGGCCTTGAGCTCGCCCGCCAAAGCGTCCTGGGACAGCGCCCCGACATACTCGACGCCTTCGGTTTCGCGGCAGCGCTGGTAGAGCGGGGTGTAGGGGTCCTCGCCGGCAGGGACTTGATACCCTTCCAGACTCGAGAAGACGCGCAGCCTGGTTCCTGGCAGGTTCGCCCGGATCCGAGGAAAGCTGTCCAACAGCACGTCGAGGCCGCGAAAGGGGGTGCTGCTGTAAGCCAGCACGGGAGGCCAGGGCTTGTGTTCCAGAACGTCCGCGTCCGCCGGGAACAGATTGGCGAAGGCGGGGGCGATACCGTTCCGCAGGATGCTGCAACATCCGCGATCGATGTCGAAGACGTTCAGGTACTCTTCCATCTGCCAGAGGCTGACAAAGGCGAAGCCATCCCAGCAGGCCCGCAGCTCCGGATCCGCCAGATCGCGGATGGCCGACTCGTTGGCGGCGTGCTGCGTCCACAGGATCAGCGTCCGTTCGCCTGGAGCCGCCCGCAGGCGAAACGCCAGCTCCCGTACGCAACCGTTCAGCAGGACGACGGCGTCGAAGCGGCACAACTCTTCAAGGGACATCCCCGCCATGGGCACGCAACGCACCCCGCGGACGAGGCCGGGCGTTCGGGTGCCGTTGACCAGCGTGACCGACAGGCCGGCCGCCGCCAGCTCTTCCGTCAGGTAGCAGAGCGCCGATTGAGAGCCTCCGAGCGGCTGGCGACGAGGCGTGTCCGGTGTGTAGTCGCCCCGCGCCGGGTCGATGAACGCGATCTTGAAGGTCATCGGGGTCCAGCGCCAGGCAACGGAAGAACCGGAAGTTTCGATAGGCGATTCTATTACCATAGCACCCGCTGCAATCGGTATGAAGGTCATCGGCGTTCGCGATATGCGTCAAGAGACCGTGCATGCAGCAGAATCTCGTGTTGACTTGGCAGCTTTCGGAAGTCCACGGCTGGGGGCTGGTCGGTCTTCACACCACCCTCTACCTGCTGGACCAGGGGCGGCCGCCGATTCTGGCGGAACGACCCCTGCTGAGCGCGATGCGGCCGGCGAATCGGGCGCGGATCGAACCCCTGCTGGAGGTCCACCACCGTATCGCCGCCGTCGTCCAGCAGGCCGGCGACAAGGTTCTGCACCTGGAGGGAGTCACCGTGCTCCAGGCGCTGGGCAACGGCTTCGTTCCGGGTGCGGCCGCCCGCCTCAGGGGGAGCCGCACGGTCGGAGTCATCGCCTTCGAGGACAGTGCCTTCGACGCGGAGGTCCGTGAGCGCGCGCTGGCCTACGACCGGATCGTCGTGCATTCCACCTACAACCGGGACCTGCTTGCGGAGCAGGGGGTCACGGAGGTCGGGCTGGCCTTCCAGGGCGTGGATCCGGAGGAGTTGGCCCCGGTTCCCCCGGCGGGGCGGTTCGGGGACCGGTTCGTCATCTTTTCGGGCGGCAAGATCGAGTTTCGCAAGGGCCAGGACATCGTGCTCGCCGCCTTCCGCCGGTTCCACGAGCGCCATCCCGACGCCCTGCTGGTCACCGCCTGGCATAACTACTGGCCGGGCACCTCGGCCAGCATTGCCGAGTCCCACCACACCCCGACCCCGCCGGCCATCGGCGAGAACGGCAGGCTGCGCATCGTCGAATGGGCAATGGCGCATGGGATTCCGCCGGACGCCTTCGTCGACATGGGAATCCTTGGCCGTGACCAGATCGCCGCGATACTGGCGGACTGCCATGCGGCCGTCTTCCCCAACCGGTGCGAGGGGGCGACCAACCTCGTCGCGATGGAGGCGATGGCCTGCGGCGTGCCGGTGATCCTGTCGGCCAACACAGGCCATCTCGACCTCATCCGGGAGGGCAACTGCCTTCCATTGCACCGGCAGTCCCCCGTGCCCGATCCGGATGGCAGTCGCCGGGGGTGGGGGGAATCCTCGGTGGAGGAGTTGGTCGAACACCTCGATCGGCTCTACACCGACCGTGCGGCCGCTCGTCTGTGCGCGGAAAGAGGCCGCGCTTTCGTGCGCGGCGAGCGGACGTGGCGCGCCTTCGCGCAGTCCTTCGTCGAAGCGGTGGGTTGACATGGACTGGGATCCGCGCCGGGCGCTGCTCGACGATCCCGCGGATGCGGTGGCGTTGCAGCGGGCGGGCCTGCTGGCGGTGCAGGCCGGCGACCGGCCCCAGGCTCTCCGGCTGCTGTTCCGCGCCGCCCGGCTGCACCGGGATCATGCCGTGCTGGAGCGGCAGGTCAATGAAACGCTGACGCCCGCGCTGACCGATGCCATGTCCCGGATCCAGACGGGCGCCCTGGGGGAGGCCGCCGCGATTCTCGAGCCGTTGGCCGCCATCATCGAGCCGATGGGCGACTTTGCCAGGATCCTGGGAGTCCTGCGCCTCATCCAGGGCCGCGACGAGGAGGCGGCACGGCTGAATGCGGTCTCGACCCACGAAGGCAGCGGGCTGGCCGTCGCCGTGGCGGCCGTGGAGGAGCAACGGGCGAAAATCTTCGTCGGCACGGTCGTGATTCCCGTCTTCAAGATGGCGGATACGGTCGAGCGTGCGCTCGACAGCGTGCTGGCGGCTGCGGACTTCTACCGGACCAGGGATCCGCGGGCGCGGATCCATGTCTGCGTGGTGGACGACGCCTCGCCCGACGACTCGTTCGCCCGCGCGCTCGGCTGGGCCCGCGCCCATCCGGAGCAGAGCGTCGCCGTGACCGCGCTCAACCGGAACCGGGGCGTCGGAGCGGCGCGCAATCTGGGCGCCGCGTCGGCGCGGGGCCGCTATCTGTGGTTCCTCGACGCCGACGATTTTTTCCTTCCGCCGCACCTCTTCCTGACCGCCCAAGTGCTGGACGCCACGCCGGAGGCCGGGTTCATCCGCACGGGCATGCTCTTCGACCGCATCGATGCGGCGGTCACGCCGGAATGGCGCGCGGCATCGGAGAACAGCTACCCCTGCAATCTCTGTGTCCGGCGCGAGTGCCACGATTTCATCGGCGGCTTCCCGGAGGAGGCGCCCTTCTGTCCCGCGATGGCGGAGGACGTCGCCTATGCGCGGGCGTTGGGCAGCGTGTTCGGCGGCGTCAAGATCGCGGAGAAGACCGTCCATTACACGATGCGGGAGGACAACGCCCTGGCACGCCAGAGCGCCGAAATGACCGGCGGCCCCCTCTCCGCAGAACGCAGACGGCCGAACGCGCGTTTCATGGGGATGGAGATCCTGACGCTTCGGCGCATCGAGGCGCTGAAGGCGAAGAGGGCCGCTCTGGAGCATGCCCGCGGATCGGCGGGCCTGCCCTTCCCACCGGCGGGAGAGCCGCCGACGGCCTCGCTGATCGAAGAAGCAAAAAAGCAGCTTCGAACCGCGGAGCCGTTGCGGGCGCTCGAACTGCTGCGTCGCGCGGTCGCGCTGGAGCCGGGAGACGCTCCCGCCTGGTTCGAGCTGGGCGTGGCCGCGCATCGGCTTCAGGGCTCCGGGCTGGCGTTGCAGGCGTTTCGCGTCATTGCATGCATCCAGCCCGAGGCGGCGGCGGCCCGGTTCAATGTCGCCTCCCTGCTGTTCGAGAGCGAGCAATATGCCGAGGCTTTCAGGCGCCTGTGCGAAACCCTGGCCCTCCAGCCTGCTTATCCCAACGCTCTGCATCTTCTCGGCTGGACGGCCCAGCGTCTCGGCCGGAAGGGTTTGGCGCGCGTGGTGCTCGCACGCGGCCTGCGGTTGGATCCCGGCAACACCGGTCTGAACGCGCTGTTCGCGGAAGTCGTCCTGGATGCCGGGGATGCCGAGGTGGCGGCACGTCACGCCCGGCGCTCTCTTGCCTTGGCACCGGAGCTGTTCGAGGGGCAGGTCACGCTGGCCGGCGCGCTGGACGCGTTGCGGCGCCCCGACGACGCCCTGCCGTGCTGGGAGCGGGCCATCCGCTGCAATCCCGGCCGGGCGGAGGCCTTCACCGGCCGCACGGTCAACCTGCTCACCCGCGCCTTGGGGACACCGCCGCCACCCCGGCCCGCCGGGCCGGACGGGCGCCGGCTCACCTCGACGCTCTTCGGCCGTCACGGCCGGTTCGGCAACCAGCTTCTCCAGTACGGCGTGCTGCGGCTCTACGCCGACCTTCATGGCCTGACCCTGGAGGTGCCCCACTGGCCCGGACGCCATCTCTACGGCCTTGACGATCCGATGCCGGGTGCCTCCCTGCCGCCCGTGCCGGAAGCGGAAGGGGAGGCCGCCATCCTCGCCTCGCTGCAAGGCGGGGAAGTGCCCGTTCTGGCCGATCGCGACGTCACGGGCTATTTTTGCGGCAGCACGGCCTTTCTGTCCGCGCACCGCGATGCCTTCCGGGCTTTCTTCACGCCGGCACCGCGCCTGCGCCCCCACGCCGATGGCATGACCGGCCGTCTCCGCGCGGCGGGCGGAACGGTCGTGGCGCTGCATCTGCGGCGCGGGGATTTCGGCTGGGGCCGGTTCTGGATCGCGCCTGAAAGCTGGTATCTGCGTTGGCTGGAAGACGTCTGGCCCGGTCTCGACCGTCCGGTCCTCTACATCGCAACCGACGATCCGGCGTGCCTGGAAGCGTTCGCGCATTACCGGCCGCTCTGCGCGCGCGACCTTGCCGAACCGATTCGCGGCGCGGAGTTCTTCACGGATTTCCATGCGCTTTGCCAGGCCGACCTCGTCGCCATCTCCAACAGCAGTTTCTCTTTCACCGCCAGTATGCTGAACCGCACGGCCCGCGGCTTCCACCGGCCGGACCGCGACCGGGAAGCGCTGGTTCCCTACGACCCCTGGAACAGTCCGGTGCTGCTTTGACGACGTTCAGCCAGTCCGATCCGGCAGCGCTGCTGCAAGCCGCCGTCGCCCATCACGGCGCCGGGCGGGCCGCCCAGGCGGAGGCGCTGTACCGGCAGGTGCTGGCCGCTCGGCCGAACCATCCGGATGCCCTGCACCTGCTGGGGGTCCTGGCCATTCAGGTCGGCAATCCCGCCGTGGCGGCCGAACTGATCCGGCAGGCTATCTGCTTCGACGCGGGGAACCCGGCCTTCTTTTCCAACCTGGCCATCACGCTCCGCCGTCTCGACCGGCTTGACGACGCGATGGCGGCGTGCCGCCGGGCGCTGGCGCTGGCACCGGACTTCGCAGACGCCCTCAACAACCTGGCCAACATCCTTTCCGACCGGGGCGAGCATGGCCGGGAAGCGGCCGCGCTGCGCCGGCTTTCGTTCCTCAAGCCGCTCCTGACCGATCAGCGGCTTCAACTCGGGCGCGCCCTTCTTCTGGATGGGCAAGCGCAGGAGGCGGTCGAGGTGTTCATGACGCAGCTCGGCATCACCCCGGCCTCGGTGCCTGCCTATACCAATCTGGGCGTGGCGCTGCGCCGGCTCGGCCGCACCGATGAAGCCGTCGCCGCTTACCGCAGCGCGCTCGCCTTCTCTCCGGGCGAGCCCGGCACCCTCAACAACCTCGGCATCGCCCTTCAGGACCTCGACGCCTACGGGGAGGCGGTCGCCTGCTTCCGCCACGCGGCCGTGGGCAGGCCGGAGACCGCCAGCACCTACCTCAACATGAGTCTTGCCGCGCGCGACGAGATGCAGGTGGACGTGTCCATCGCGCTGGCCCGGCGGGCCGTCCAGCTCGACCCGATGCTGGCGGAGGGCCACACCGCGCTCGGTTTCGGCCTGTTGCTGCGCGGCCGGCTGGAGGAGGGGTTCGCGGAGTATGAGTGGCGGTCGCGCATGGCGGACTTCCCCTCGCCCCAGCGCAGCTTCGCCTCGCCCGCCTGGGACGGTTCGGATTGGAAGGGGCGGACGCTGCTGATCCATGACGAGCAAGGGGTGGGGGATACGATCATGCTGGCCCGCTACGCCCCCCTTCTGCAATCGCGCGGCGTGCGGGTTTACCTGGAGTGCAACACGCAGCTTGTCCGGCTCCTGTCGTCCATGCCGGGGATCGACGGGGTGATCAGCCGCTTCCAGCCGCCTCCGCCACACGACGCCCACGTCGCTCTGGCCAGCGTGCCCCATCGGCTTGGCACCACGCTCTACACCATTCCCGCCGGGACGCCCTACCTTGACGCCGAACCGGCCCTGGTAAGCGCATGGAGCGAACGGTTGCCGCAGCGCGGACGGCTGCGCGTCGGGCTCGTCTGGGCCGGGAACCCGGAGTTCAAGGGCGATCGGCTGCGCTCGCCCGGACTCGCAGCCTTCCGCCCCCTCCTGGATGTGGCCGGCATCGATTTCTATGGGCTGCAGAAGGGGGCGGGGCGTCGCGATCTGGAACGCTGCGGCCCGCTGCCAGCCAACTTTACGGATCTCGGCGAGTCAATCCAGGATTTCGCCGATACCGCCGCGATCATGGAGCACCTCGATCTGGTCGTCAGCTCCTGCACCGGCCCGGCCCATCTGGCCGGCGCCCTGGGGCGCCCGGTCTGGACCGTACTGCCCTTCGCGCCGGATTGGCGCTGGCTGGAGCACGGCGTCTGCACGCCCTGGTATCCGACCATGCGCCTTTTCCGCCAGGAGAAGCGCGGGGGTTGGGCCGGGGTGCTGGGCCTCGTCCAAACCGCCCTTGCGGCCCTCGCGCGGGACAGGGGGCCGGGCGTCAGGGGGACCAAGGCTGGAAGCACCTGATCCGCCGGGCCTCCACATCCGGCTCGACGAACAGCCGGGCACGCCGGTTGAGCCGGGCGGCAAGCTGGCTGAAGCCGCTGGCGGCGCTGATCCCGACCACATCCGCCTGGGTCAGCACGTGAAAATCCTGCAAATACTCCAGCCCCGGCCACTCCGGCGCGACGTCGGCCCGTACCAGCGGCCGGAACTCGGCGAAGGCTTCCCGTACCGCCGCGAGATCGTCGCTGGCCAGATAGAGCACCGGCCGCTCCAGCTTCGGCCAGATCTCCCTCAGCCACGCGAGATACCAGTCGGTCTCGGTGATCGGGTAGCCGAAGGTGACGAAATCGCCCCGCCTTATATGGATCGCCACGACGGTCGCTCCCCCGGCCCGCAGCCGCTCGACCGCCGGGGCGAGCCAGGGTGCCCAGACCGGGCGCGGCTTGAGCCAGGACTGGACGCGCTCCCGGTACGCCTCCTTGTGCTCGAACAGGAAGAGGGGGGACAGCATGTCACGCTCCGCCAGGGGCGGATGTTCGGCCTGTCCCGTAACCCAGCCGTTGAGCAGCCGGCGGGGGAAGAGGAGCGGAGGCAGAGGTCCGCTTTGCGGCGGGTCGTTGATGTCGAAGAACGCGCCGCCCACCCAGTCCGGCGTCTCCAGGACATAGCCGAATGTCTCGGCGTAGAGGCGCAGCAGCACGTATTCCAGCACGTTGTGGGCGAAGCGTCCGCGGTTCGCCAGCGTCGAGGAGGTGATGCGCGGGCGTGCGCCGGACGGGACCGTCGCCGGACGCCTCAGCGTCAAACCCCTGTCGGCCAGGGAGGAACGCAGGGCCGCCAGGGACTTGACGGTGAAGAGCCAGCCATGGTCGCCTTGGACGTTCGCCAGCCGCGCGGCGGCTGCGCGAGGCTCCCCTTCGACGAGATCGAGCGCCCCCAGCGCGATCAGGCACTCCCCCAGATACCGGGTTCCGGCCAACTGTGTTTCCGCCAGCCTTGAGAAGAACGGGCGGGCTTCCTTCAGCCGGCCCTGCCGGATGAAAAGGTCTGCCAACTGCTCGATGGCTTCCGGCACAGGCGTGCCCGCCCGCCCGAGGCTGTCCAGAAGCGTTCGTTCCGCCTCGTCGGGCCGTCCGAGGTCGGCAAGCGCGTGCGAGGCCCGCGTGACGGCAAGCCCGAGCCCGGCTTCGACAGAGCGCCCGTAGGCCGTTGCCGCGGCGGCCGGGTCGCCGGAACCATGATAGACATGGCCGAGGTTGTACCAGCATTCCGCGCTGCCGGGCGCCAGGGCGGTCGCGCGCCGCAGGGCGGCTCTTGCTTCGGCAAGGCTGCCCTGTTCCAGCAGCGCGGCGCCCAAATTCATGTGCGCGTGCACCAACTCGGGATCGGCCGCGATGGCGTTGCGCTGGCTGGCGACAGCTTCGTCGATCCGGGCCGCATGGCGCAGGACGATTCCCAGATCGTGGTGAAGCCGGGCCGCTCCGGGCTGGATCCGGACCGCCCTGCGCAACGCCGTGATGGTCTGGGAATGCCTTGCGCTGCCCTGGCGGTCGAGCGCCCCGCCGAGCCTGTGCCACACCGCCGCGACACCGGGCTCGAACAGGGCGAGCCGGCGCCACTCGGCGGCGGCCTCGGCCACGCGCCCCGCCTCCTGCAGGATGTTGGCGAGGTTGAGCCGTGCCTCCGGGAAGTCCGGATGACGCTGGAGCGCACGGCCGATCAGGGCCAGGCTCTCTTCCAGCCGCCCGGAATGCCGCACGGCGAGGCCAAGCAGATGCAGGGCGTTGATCTCGTTCGCGTCGATGCCGAGCACGCGGCGGTAGAGCGCCTCGGCTTCCGCAAGACGGCCCGCGCGATGATGCTCCACCGCTGCGGCCAGGATTTCCGCGATCGCCTCGGCCATTCCGTGCTTTCCGGGAGGCGGCTCAGGCCCGGTGCCGGGCGACGCGTTCAAGATCGGCCTCGACCATTTCGGCGATCAACTCTTCAAGGCTGGTCGTCGGTTCCCAGCCCAGCGTGCTCCTGGCTTTTGAGGCATCGGCCCTGATGCAGCGCACTTCCGTGGGGCGAACCAGGGCCGGATCGACGACGACATGGTCCTCCATGGTGAGGCCGGCATGCCCGAATGCGATCCGGCAGACGTCCTGCACGGTCACCGTGCGGCCGGTCGCGATGACATAATCGTCGGGCTGGCTTTGCTGAAGCATGAGGTGCATCGCGGAAACATAGTCGCGCGCGTGCCCCCAGTCACGCCGGCTGTCCAGGTTCCCAAGCCTGATCGTCCGTTCCCTTCCCAGTTTTATCCTGGCAACCCCGTCCGAAATCTTCCCCATGACGAAATCCGTGCCACGGAAGGGCGATTCGTGATTGAAGAGAATGGCGCAATTCGCATGCATCCCGAGGGTTTCGCGATAATTGACCGCCGACCAATGAGCGAAAAGCTTTGCAACGGCGTATGGGGATCGCGGATGGAAAGGCGTGCTCTCATCCCTCGTCTCCTGCTCGGCCCCGCCGAACATTTCCGAGGAGGAGGCTTGGAGGAAACGGGCTGACGGCCAGCAGCGTCTCAGCGCCTCCAGCATCGTCAGGGCGCCCTGCGCCGTGCTCGACGTCGTCCGAAGCGGGTCCTGCCAGGAAGACCGCACCACCGACTGTGCCGCCAGGTTGTACACTTCGTCGGGCCGCTCCGTCTCAACCAGGCGCGAGAGGCTGGACGGATCGGTCAGATCCGCCTCCACGATCCGGACGTCCTGGGCGATACCCAGCCCCTGCAACCGGGGCAGGGGGGCAGCGGGACGCCTTCCCCTCACAAGACCGATAACCCCATAGCCCTTTTCCAGCAGAAACTTCGAGAGGTAGGCCCCATCTTGGCCTGCAATTCCAGTAATCAGGGCTTTTCTCATCCCTTGAACCTTACGTAGGCATTGCACGGAGATTATCGTGTGCTCGATGTCAGGGTCTCCAATTCCTTGGCGACGCACTCGACCACCTCGCCCCAGTTGCCCGATTCGGTTTGATGGAACAGCCGCATCGTCGGGTACCAGGGTGTGTCCGTGCGGTTCTGAAGCCAGCGCCAGCAGCCGTCGTACCGGGAAAGCACCCAGACCGGCTTGCCCAGCGCACCGGCGAGATGCGCGACCGACGTGTCGACGGTGATGACCAGATCCAGGCGCAAAATAAGCGCCGCCGTGTCGGCGAAATCCTCAACCGCGCTCATCGGGTTCGAAAGCGTCAGCGTAAGGGCGGGGTTGTCGAGCTGGGCCGCGGGAGAACCCATCTGAAGGTTCACCAGATGCAGGTTCGGAATTCGGGCGAGCGGCTCGAAATCCCGCAGCGTCATGCTGCGGCGCCGGTCCGTCAGGTTGGCGCGCAGCAGTCCGGGGCGAGGGTCTCCCGACCACACCAGCCCCACCCGCAGTCCACCGCCGGGAAGCGGCTTGCTCAGCCATTTGGCGATGCAATCCGCGGGCGGGAAGAGGTAGGGCAGGGCGCTGGGTATGGTGTCCAGTTCCGTGCCGAAGATGCGGGGCAGGGACATCAGCGAGCACAGGAAATCCGGTGCCGGGAACGCGTCGCTCAGACCATAGACCGCCGCGACGTTCGGCATCTGCGCCACAAGCCGCTTCAAGGCCGGTTGCACGACCAGTACCACGCGGCCGCCCCGCTCTGCGACGAGTGGCGCGTATCGCACGAAATGCAGCGTGTCGCCGTGCCCCTGTTCGGCGTGCAGCACGATCGTGGCCCCTTGAAGCGGCTCGCCCCGCCATGGGCGGCCGATGGGGGCAACCGGTTGGAGCTGGCCAGTTTCCCAGCGGGCTTCGTAATGCTCCCAGGCCTCTTTCAGCTGGCCTGCCTTCAGCAGTGCGAGGGAGAGATTGAACCGCGCATCGGGGTGTTTCGGCTCGGCCGCCAACGTGCGGCGGAACAGATCCTCGGCCTGGACGAGATTTCCCAGATCGAGGTGGATGATCCCGAGATTGTTGAGCGCCGAGACATGCGATGGATGAAGCTGCAGCGCCCGGATGCAGTTCCTTTCAGCCGTCGCGAAATCCGTCCGGTCCTGGGCCTGCGAGCGCAGCACGTAGCCGAGGTTGGCGTAGGGGTCGGGATGATCGGGTTTCAGCACGATCGAGAGGCGGCACAGACGGGTGGCGGCCGGCCCGTCGTTCATCTCCCAAACGACGCTCGCGAGGTTGTTCCAGGCACCGGCATGCTCGCGCGAAAGCTTGAGCGCGCGCCGGTACGCCGTTGCCGCGTCCGGGTAGTTTTTCGACCGGGAGGCAACCGCGCCGATGTTGACATAGGCCGGCGCCGACGTGGGATCGACCATGATCGCCGTCCGGTAGGCCGAGCGCGCCTCGTTCAGCTGATGCTTCAGGAGGCGGGCATCCGCCACCGCGATCAGCTCCGACGCGCTGGGCACGCGCAACTGCCAGAGCCGCTTCAGCAAAGGCGATGGTGCCGCCTCGGAGGAAGCCTGCTTCATCAGATTCGCGAAGGCTTCCCAGTAACTCGGATTGAGCGCCAGGGCCCGCCGGTACTCGCGGCACGCCTCGTCTGGCTGGGCGAGCGCACGGAGCGCCTCGCCCAGGCTGTTCCTGTACATCGCGTGTGTCGCGTTGACGGCCAAAGCCCGCCGGATCCACGTCCTCGCCTGGTTGGACGCTCCCCCTTGAAGTGCGACCAGGCCGTGAAGGTGAAGGGCGTCGGAGTGAGCCGGGTCTATCGACAGGATGCGGCGGTAGAGGGCGTTGACGGTCGCATCCCCCGCGCGGTGACGGATGACGGCCGTGGATAGCAGACCGGCGATGTCTGAATCGGCAACCGGGGCCGGTGTGTCGTAGCCCCACCGCTGTGCGGTCCAAACCATGATTGCCCTTTCTCGATCGTCAGGCGCCTGGGACACGCAAGCGCCTCCGGACGCTGGATCGTGTCCCGAGGCGCGATGCCAGGAGCCGGGTGAGCCCTTCTGGTCTTCGGGGTGCCTGCCCAGGATGATCCCGCGGCCGCAGCGGGCAACGTGCGGGCGGGATCATCGCGTAGCGGGGCGATGGTTTCCAGAGCCTTGTAGCGCGCTGGACCGCCCTTTCATCGTTCTCCTCGAACAGGATGGCGCCGGTCGGGCGGATGATGACCGATTGCGGGATGGAACGGGTCCGCCTGCGGGGGTGCCGGTGAGGCTGTCGACCGTATGAGCCGTCCAGGTCACGACACGGAGCATGCAGACGGCGTTGATCGAGTCGTGGGGGCGACGAACCGCCCGTGAGCCGCGCGCACAGTCTGGAAAAGAAAATGCCCGGTGGTTCATCTGAACCACCGGGCACTGTCTGCCAGGGTCGGGAACCCTTGGCCTCGTATGGTCGGAGAGAGAGGATTCGAACCTCCGGCCCCTGCCTCCCGAAAGCAGTGCTCTACCAGGCTGAGCTACTCTCCGTTCGCCGGCGTCGCCGCCGGTGGAGCGGGTATATAACGGCTCCGCTCGGGGCCTGCAAGCGTTAATAATCGCGATCGATCACGAAATCGATCACGTCCAGCAACGCCCGCTTCACGGGGCTGTCCGGGAACAGGCCGAGCGCGTCGCGCGCGATGGCGCCATAGTGGCGGGCGCGCTCCACGGTGTCCTTCAGGGCGCTGTGCTTGACCATGAGCTGCTGCGCGCGCTCCAGGTCGCCGTCCTGCTGGTCCAGCTCCTCCATGGTGCGGCGCCAGAAGGCGCGCTCCTCGTCGTTGCCGCGGCGGAACGCCAGCACGATGGGCAGGGTGATCTTGCCCTCGCGGAAGTCGTCGCCCACCGTCTTGCCCAGCTTCGCCTGCTTGGCCGAGTAGTCGAGCACATCGTCGACCAGCTGGAAGGCGATGCCTAAGTTCATGCCGTAGTCGTAGAGCGCCATCTCCTCCGCCTGCGGGCGGGCGGCCACCACGGCGCCGACGCGGCAGGCGGCGGCGAACAGCTCGGCCGTCTTGGCCTTGATGACCTCGAGATAGGCCTGCTCGCTGGTCTCCGTGTCGTTGGAGGTCTGCAATTGCAGCACCTCGCCCTCGGCGATCACCATCGAGGCGTTGGACAGGATGCGCAGCACGTCCAGCGAGCCCACGTCCACCATGAGCTGGAAGGCGCGCGAGAACAGGAAGTCGCCGACCAGCACGCTGGCCTTGTTGCCGAACACCGCGGTGGCCGAGGCGAGGCCGCGGCGCAGGTCGCTTTCGTCCACCACGTCGTCGTGCAGCAGCGTGGCGGTGTGGATGAACTCCACCACGGCGGCCAGCATCTTGTGGTTGTCGCCGCGGTAGCCGCACATCTGCGCGGCGGCCAGCGTCAGCACCGGGCGCAGGCGCTTGCCGCCGGCGGCGATGATGTAGCCCGCCAACTGCGGGATCATCTCCACCGACGAATGCATGTTCGCCAGAATCAGCTCATTGACCGCATGCAGGTCGTTGTCGACCAGTCCTGTCAGCTCGTCGAGCGGGTTGGACTTGCGCCGTTTCGGATCGAGGTTCGTTACGACCGCCAAGGCCGACTCCAATGATGATTGACGTGGCGATTCCCGGCAGCGAGCATAACGGCATACCCTGTTCGGTCAAGTCCGCTCGCCTACATCATCTCGGGGATCCATGCGGGAACTTCTGCGTACCACCGACGCCGTGCGTTTGTCATGGCTCGTCGCATTGCTGGCCGACGCCGGAATCGAGACGTTCGTGTTCGATACGCACACCTCGATCATCGAGGGCTCCATCGGCGCGATCCCCCGCCGGCTCATGGTTTTGGAGGAGGACGAGGCGGAGGCGATCCGGGTTCTGAAGGCCGCGGGCGAGGAGGCGGGTCCATGACCGGAAATGAAGACACCGAGAACGAAGACGCCTTATTGGGCGGGCGCGTGCGGATCGTGCAGCCGCCGGACGGCTACCGCGCCGCCATCGATCCCGTGCTGCTGGCGGCGGCCACGGCGGCCGAGCCGGGGGAGCGGGTGCTGGATGTCGGCGCCGGCACCGGCGCGGCCTCGCTGTGCCTCGCCGCGCGGGCGACGGCCTGCCGGGTCGTCGGGCTGGAGAAGCACCCCGAGGTCGCGGCCTTCGCCCGCCACAACAT
>JAEYOB010000631.1 GCA_023412175.1 Pseudomonadota bacterium
TGGTCTGGGCGTCGGCCAGCCGCCAGCCCGGCCCGCTCCAGCCGTCGTTCGGGCACAGCTCGGTGAAATCGAAGTCGCGGGCTTCGCCGATCCCGCTCATCGCCTCCTCGACGAGGCGGTACCAGCAGCCCTCCGCCGGGTCCTTCTTGCCCTGCCAGCCGCAGACGTACAGCCGGTCCTCGGCACGGGTCAGCGCCACGTAGAGCAGGCGCCGGTACTCCTGGTCGCGCTTGCGGTTGGCCCCCGCGCGGGCCTGGGTGCACAGCGCATCCTCGTGCGAGCGGCGCGGCGCAAACAGCGGCACGGCGGCCTGCCCGGACATCCGCATGTCGTCCGGCCAGAGGATCGGCGGGCTCTGGGTCGGCGTACCGATGGTATCCGGCAGGAAGACGATGGGCGCCTGCAAGCCCTTGGAGCCGTGCACGGTCATGATGCGCACGCGCCCGCCGCCCTGCTCCAGCTCGCGCTTGATCTCCGCCTCGCTGGCGGCGAGCCAGGCGAGGAAGCCCTGGAGCGACGGCACCTCGGCCCGCTCGAAGGCGAGCGCCACCGCCAGGAACTCGTCCAGCGGATCGTGCGCGTCCGGCCCGAGGCGGCGCAGGATGGCGCGACGCCCCGACACGGTGTCGGCCGGGCAGGGCGCGCTGAGGATGCCGGCGAACAGCTCGTACGGACGGATGAAATCGGTGCGGGCAAGCAGGTCGGCCAGGAAGGCGCGCGCCGGGCGGAAGGCGGGATCGCTCTCGGAATGGTCGCCCAGCGCCTTCCACAACGTGCCCCGGCGGCCGTGCGCCAGGGTGAACAGCTCGTCCTCGGTCAGGCCGATGAGCGGCCCCTTGAGCACGGTGGCGAGCGTCAGGTCGTCCTCGGGCAGCAGCAGGAAGTCGGCCACCGCCATCAGGTCCATGACGGCGAGCTGCTGGGTCAGCACCATGCGGTCGACACCCGCCACCGGCACGGCACGGTCCTTCAGCGCGCGCACCAGTTCCGCCACGAAGCCGGTGCGCCGGCGCACCAGCACCTTGACGTCGCCGGGCTGGATCGCCCGGCCACGGGCCGGCAACTGCTCGCCTCGGCGGATCCAGTCGCCGATGGTGTCGGCGATGACCGCCGCCAGCCGCGCCGAGGGCGAATCCGCCGCCTCGCGCGCCACCGGCGGCGCCCAGGCCGGCGGGTCTTCCGCCTCCAGCGGCTTCACCGGAGGCCACAGCTCGACCAGACCGGCGTGCCCGCGGCGGAAGGCCCGGTGACGGATCGTCGGACTCGTTTCGGACGCGACACCATCCTTGGCGGCGTCGCGCGCGAACACCGCGTCCACCGCCTGGAGGACGGCGGCGGTCGAGCGGAAGGAGATGTCCAGGTCCACCTGCGCCCACGTGCGCTCGGCTGCATCCGCGCGCTCGTGGAAGTGGCAGCGCATGCGGGCGAATTCGGCGGGGTCGGCGCGCTGGAAGCTGAAAATCGACTGCTTCTCGTCGCCCACCGCGAAGACGGTGCGCACCAACCCCTGCTCATCGCGTCCGGTCAGGCCGGCAAAGAACTCCTCGGCGATGGCGGAGACCACCTGCCACTGCTCCGGGTTGGTGTCCTGCGCCTCGTCGATCAGGATGTGGTCGAGGCCGCCGTCCAGCTTGTAAAGCACCCAAGGCACCCGCCCCGGCCCGGTCAGCAGCGCGTGCGCGAACAGGATCAGGTCGTCGTAGTCCAGCAGCGAGCGCAGCCGCTTGCGCCGTTCGTAGGTGTCCAGCAGCGCTTCGGCCAGCGTCAGCAGCGCCGCCGTGGATGCCGCGACGCCCGCCGACCTGACACGTTCCATAATCGAAACGAGCCTTGCCGCTTCCTCCTCCAACGCGCGGAGCGCCTGGGGATGGGAGGTCGCCGGCTTCTTGGTCATCAGCGTCTTGCGCGGAGCGCCGTCCGCGGTCAGGTACAGCCGTGCATAGGCCTGGAAGGCGGCGACGCGGTTCTCGGCGGCGTCCAGCCACTGCTGGATGCCGATGCCGCGCTCCTGGTCGCCGGCGCTGCCCGACGCCAACGCCCGGCACGCCTCGCGCAGCGTCGGGACATCCAGCGCGGCGTCGCCGCAAGCCTCCGACAGGATGTCCGCCTCGGTGACACCGGGCGGCATGTTCAGCGTGCGGAAGACGTCTGCCACCGTCGCCGCGCGGCCGCCGTGGCATTCGAAGATGCGGCGGATCCGCCCGCGCTCGGCCGCCAGCTCGGCCATCAGGCCGGCGAACTCCTCGGCGTTGAGGTCGGCGGTCAGGCGGCCCAGCGCCATGCCCAGATCGGAGTCCCGGTCGGAGCGACCGGCGTGCAGCACCTCGTCGCGCGACTCGGTCAGCAGCGCGGCGGCGGTGCGGTCGTCCATCACCTCGAAATGCGGCGCCAGCCCGCCCTCAATGGGGAAGCGGCGCAGCAGCGACTGGCAGAAGGCATGGATCGTCTGAATCTTCATGCCGCCGGGGCAATCCACCACACGGGCGAACAGCCGGCGCGCCTCGGTGCGCGTTTCCGGCGACGGCATCCCGCCGCACAGGTCGGACAGGCGGTCGGTCAGCGCGTCGTCGGGCAGCGTCGCCCAACTACCGAGCGTGCGGTTGATGCGGATCGACATCTCCGCCGCCGCGGCCTTGGTGAAGGTCAGGCAGAGGATGCGTGCCGGCGGCGTGCCGGCAAGCATCAGGCGCAGCACCCGGTCGGTCAGCACCTTGGTCTTGCCCGACCCGGCGGAAGCGCCGACCCACACCGAGGCCAGCGGATCGGACGCCCGCCGCTGCAGCACGTTGGGATCAAGGGGACGGTCCGGACTGGAGAACTCAATGAGGCTCACTCCCCGCCCCCTCCGCCGCCGGCGGACCATTCCTGGACCCGCGCAAGGTGCGCATAGTCGGTGTAGCGCGGCGCCATGCTCGGGCGCGGGCAGGAGCGGTAGGGCGTGGCCGGGTCGTCGAAGGCGCGGATCAGCTCCTCCAGACCGGCGCGGGCGTCGGCGGCGAGCGTGGCGACCTCGCCCTTCACCGGGCGCTCCTCGCCGGCCGGATCGCCGCCGGACAGGCGCCAGAAGGCCATCTCCGCCACCGGGCCGGCGGGAACGCCCGCAAACCCGCCCGCTTCGGCGATGGCCGCTTCCAGCGGAAGCTGCGGCGCGAAGCCCAGTTCGATCTCCCTGGCCGAGGGCGGCGTGCCGGTCTTGTAGTCGATCAGCACCAGGCCCTGGGCCCGGTTGTCACGGTCGATGCGGTCGGCCTTGCAGGTCAGCCGGAACGGCCCGCCGGGACCGAACAGCTCCAACTCCCCCTTCACCTCGGTGGCGAGCGGCTTGACGGTGGCCCGGCGCTCGCGCTCGACGCCGACAAACCATTCGGCGATGCGCTGGAAGCGCGGCCACCAGAAGGCCCAGACGTCCGGGTGCGTCTCCAGCAGCGGACCGAACTCCGCCCTCCCCAGCCGCAGCAATTCGCTTATCGGATCCGGCGGCAGCACGCCGGGGTGCTCGCGCACGAAGGCGTCCAGCGCGGCGTGGATGAACTGTCCGCGCTCCGACGCGCCGGGGTCGGCGGCGATGGGGTCGAGCATGCTGAGCTTCAGCACGTGGCGCGCGTAGATGGCGTAGGGGTCGCGCATCCAGGTTTCGACCTGAGTGACCGAAAGCCTGCGCGGGCGGGCCTCCACCGGTGGGCGCGGCTCGGGCGGGGATATCGGCTGCACCCGGTCCGGCTCGTCGAGCAGGCGCGCCCAGGCCAGCCAGGGCTCGCCCTCCAAATCGATGCGGCCGTCCAGGCGCACCGCCTTCAGCACGGTTTCCAGGCGCAGCAGCCAGCGCGACGGGACCGTGGGCGTGCCGTCCACGCGCTCGGCACGGGTCAGCACCACGCTCTCGGCACCGCAGGCCTGCACGAAGTCATGCGCGCTCATGCCGATCATGCGTTCCGGGCTCGGCAGGCCGAAAGCCTTGCGCATGGGGCGCGACATCCAGGGATCGGCGGCGGGGTCGGGCGGCCAGGTGCCCTCGTTCAGCCCGCCGAGGATCATCACGTCGAAGTGCTGGAGACGCGCCTCCAGCGGGCCGAAGATGGCGAGGCGCGGGTGCAGGCCGAAGCGCGGGCGGACCACCTGGCCGGCCATCAGCGCCTCGAACAGCGTCGGGTATTCGGCACCCGGAACCTCCACGAAGCTGTCCGCGGCACGGCGCAGCTCGTCGATGAAGCCGGCGGCGGCCTCGCCGTCGTCGTGGCGCCACAGCCGGTCCGCCCCCCAGGTGTCGGAGGTGCGCGCCAGGGCCTCGGCGAAGCGGACGTGCGCGTCCACCAGATCCTTCAGCGGCGCCTTGCGCCCGATCAGCGCCTGGAAGGGCGCGGCAAGGTCGCGCAGACGCTCGACCCAGCGGATCAGGATCTCCTGCTGGTCCGGGAACTCGAAGCGTTCGGCGGCCTTCAGCGCGGCGAGCAGGCCGTCGAAGCCCTCGGCAGGGCGCGGGCCGCGCAGCACGGTGCGCTCC
>JAEYOB010000633.1 GCA_023412175.1 Pseudomonadota bacterium
GCTGCTGCCGCGCTGGCGCGGGGCGGCGCCGATCCAGCGCGCCATCCTGGCGGGCGACGCCGAGACTGGCATCACCATCATGCAGATGGACGCCGGCCTGGACACCGGCGCCATGCTGCTGAAGGAAGCCGTGCCGATCACCGCCGGGACCACGGCGTCCAGCCTGCACGACGACCTCGCCGGCCTCGGCGCGCGGATGATCGTGGATGCGCTGGCCGGCCTCGCCGAAGGGCGCCTGACCGCCGAGCCGCAGCCGGAGGAGGGCGTCACCTACGCTGCCAAGCTGACGCGCGACGATGGCCGGCTGGACTGGTCCAGGGATGCCGCCTTCGTCGAGCGGCAGGTGCGGGCGCTCACCCCGTGGCCCGGCTGCTGGTTCGACGCCCCCGCCGCGCCGGGAGTGCCGCAGGGCACCGAGCGCATCAAGGTGCTGAAGGCCGAACCGGCGCCCGACGCGCACCGCGCCGTGCCCGGCACCGTGCTGGACGACCGCCTGACCATCGCCTGCCAGGGAGGCGCGGTGCGCCTGACGCTGGTGCAGCGGCCCGGCAAGGCGCCGGTGGACGGCGCGGCCTTCCTGCGCGGTTTCGCGCTGCCCCCCGGCACGGTGCTGGATTGCGGGGGGCTGGACGGCGGGGCGGCGACGCCCTAAGAAAGCCCCCGTTTCAAGGGGGTCCGACCGATGCCGCGCTGGAAGCTGACCATCGAGTACGACGGCCGCCCGTTCTGCGGCTGGCAGCGGCAGGACAACGGCCCGTCGGTGCAACAGACGCTGGAGGAGGCGATCCTGAAGCTCTCCGGCGAGACGGTGCGCGCCCACGCGTCGGGACGGACGGACGCCGGCGTGCACGCGCTGGGGCAGGTCGTGCATTTCGACCTTGAGAAGCCGTTCCTCGCCGACAAGATCCGCGACGGGCTGAATTTCCATGTGCGCCCCTGGCCGGTCGCCGTGCTGGCCGCGGAGGCGGTCGGCGAGGATTTCCATGCCCGCCTGACCTCCACCGGAAGGTCATATGTCTATCGTATCCTCAACCGCCGCGCGCCCCCGGCGCTGGACGCCGGGCGGGTGTGGCACGTGCAGCGGCCGCTGGACGCCGCCGCCATGCACGAGGCCGCGCAGGTGCTGGTCGGCCGGCACGATTTCAGCAGTTTCCGCGCCTCGCTCTGTCAGGCGAAATCGCCGCTGAAGACGCTGGACCGGCTGGACGTGGTGCGCGAGGGCGACGAGGTGCGGGTCTATGCCGCGGCGCGCTCCTTCCTGCATCATCAGGTGCGCAACATGGTCGGCACGCTGGAATTGGTCGGTATCGGCAAATGGAATGCCGCCGACGTGCGCGCCGCGCTCGAAGCCTGCGACCGCAGCCGCGCCGGTCCGACCGCCCCGCCGGATGGCCTATACTTCATCGAATCTCGCTATCCATAGGGAGTGTTCTTTCCCGGAAGGGACACTCCCTCGGTTCGTCTGCCCTTCGGTCGGGTTGTCGTGGGCCGGGTCAGCCGCTTATTTTACCGGGATGTTCCCCCGGACAAGGTCTGACCCGCGATGATGCACCGAATCTCAAGCCTCGGAGTCCTGCTCGCGGCAACCGTGCTGTTCCCTGTGCTGTGGGCCGTGACCACCCAGGAAGACGAGTTCGATACGGAGCGCTGAACCGGCGCCGGACAACGCCCGCCCCCGAAATCGCCTGCTCCCGAAATCGCTTGCCGACGGTCGCACTTCCGCCGGATGATGCCCGCTCTCCGTGCGGATGAGCCGCGGGAGGTCGGGAGACGGCGATGACGGCCTTTGCCTTTATGACGGTCACCAATCCGCTGCTCCACCCCGGCCCTCGTCCGACGCCTTAGGAGGGCGGGTGCCCGCCGTGCCGACCCGCGCCGTACCGTTCCGCCTGCTGCTGCTGGCGCTTGCCGCGGCGCTTCTGGCGTCGTGCGGGGTGGACGCCCAGCAGTCGGCGCTGTGCCGCCGGCTGATCCCCGCCTTCGAGCCGCACCCAGAGCGCATCCGCGTCCTCGACGAATCCTACGCCGCCGACGGGCGGACGCTGACCGTCCGCTACGCCGCGGAGGCGGACGAGCGCTGGATCGCCTGCCGCTTCGCCGGCCGCTACTTCGACACCGGCCGCGACGTGGTGGAGCAGGTCGCCACCGACCGCACCGGCGAGTTGAACGGCATGCAGATGACCATGCTGGGTATCTGGGCCGGGCTGGGGCACCGCTGGGAACTTCCCGACGTGGCGGAGCGCGCCGCCGGGCCGGGGCCGTCGCCGTGGACGCCGGTGCTGTTCTTCCTCCAGCAGGTGGTCAACGCGGCCACGGTGGCCTGCGTGTACGGGCTGCTCGCCATCGGCTACACGCTGGTCTACGGCATCCTCGGCCAGATCAATCTGGCGATGGGCGAACTGACCATGATCGGCGCCATGTCCACGGCGGTCGGCGCTGCCGCGCTGGTCATGCTGGGCGCCCAGGGGGCGTGGCCGGCGCTGCTGGCGGTGCTGCTGGCGGTGATGGCGTTCACGGCGGTGCAGGGCTGGGCCATGGACCGGTTCGTGTTCCGGCCGTTCCGTGGCCTCCGCACGCACACGCCGCTGATCGCCGCGGTCGGCCTCGCCATCGCCTACCAGGAGGGGGTGCGGCTGCTGCACGGTGCCCGCGACTGGTGGCCGCAGCCGGTCTTCGGCACCCGCCACGATCTGGCGAGCGCCGGCGGCTTCACGCTGACCGCGCTGACCTCGCAGGGGATCGTGCTGGCGCTGACCATGGTGCTGTACGGCGTGCTGGCCTGGGTGATGCGGCGGACCGCCTTCGGC
>JAEYOB010000646.1 GCA_023412175.1 Pseudomonadota bacterium
TCTCCCCGGAGGGGAGAGGGGACTTCAAATGCGATGATCCTGGATTGGGGGGGAGGGGCCTTGCGCCGCGTCAGCTCGCCGGCGGGGCGGCCACTTTGGCCTCTTCCGGCGTCGGCATGAAGACCGCCCGCGTGATGGCCTGCTCGATCTGGTCGCGGGTGAAAGGCTTGGGGATCACCGGGCCCAGGTGTTCCAGCCCGCGCTTCTCCAACTCGTCCGGGAAGGCGGTGACGAAGATCACCGGCAGGAAGCGCTGCCGGCGCAGTTCGCGCGCCACCTCGATGCCGTTGTCGCCCTCGGCCAGGCGGATGTCCATCAGGGCCAGCGTCGGCGTGTGCTCGGCGGCCAGCGCCAGGGCCTCGTCCATGGTGGTGGCGTTGCCGCAGACGATGTGGCCCATGCCGCGCACCGTCTCCGCCAGGTCGAAGGCGATGATGGCGTCGTCCTCGACGATGAGGATCACCGCGGTGAGATGGGTCCGCACCACCTCGCGGCTGCGGGTCAGCCGCTCCACCGCCGCCTCCGGCGCCAGGCCCAGCGTGTCGGCGGCGTCGGCCAGCGGCACGTCCTCCAGGTTGACCAGCAGGTAGAGGCGCCGGTCGGTCTCGTCGAGCGTGCCGAGCGCCGCCTCCACCGGATGCGTTGAGCCCCGCTCCGGCTGGGCCGGGCCTTCGTCGGCCAGCGCGTTCAGCCGGGTGTACAGGGCCAGCCGCAGCGCCACCCCGCTGTCCGTGCCGCCGTCATCGCTCAGGAACTCTTCGAGCGCACGCGTCACCAGGGTATCGCCGCGCGCTGCGGATCCCGTCAAGGCACGAGCGTAGCGGCGCAGGTAAGGCAGGTGCGCCATCAACTCGCGGGTGCGTTCCACCATTGTGTTTTCCCCGTCCCTCATCGCGATGCGACGGCAATGATAACGTCGCTTTCTTTCCGTTCTCAGTAAATTTCGGTGCTTGGGCACAGGAATGGAACGGGGGCTATGGCATAATCGGCAGCTTTTCCCGAGGGACTTCCATTGGGGTATTAGGCTTTGGTGTAAAGAGTTAATACCAAAGACTAGTACGACTTCCGGTCGTCTTGGTATGGCCCGGCTCCGGCTGGTCCGCGCGGCCTTTTCGGGGCTCCGCATTTAACCATTGCATAAGGCTTTTCCCGATAGGATGGAGACGCGCCCCGGATGTGGGCGAGGCGAGTGTTCCAACACTGACGCGCCGGCCCGGACTGTCCGGACCGGCGCGTTTTTTATGTACGGCGCGCAATTTCGGAACAATGGGCGGAGTCATCTGTTTCAAACGGCAATGGTGTGATTCCTCCCTGAACCGCCAGTAACTTGGTGGGGGAGCGACCGCGTCGGGCATCGGCGCCGCTCCCCCCGCCCTTTTCCAGACGCCCGCCTCCAAAGAACCCGCGCCTGCTGCGGTGCGGTGCTTGCGCGTGCGGCCCCGGCCCGCTAATGAGAGGCTGGCCCCGAACCAGACCGTTTCCACACCGGACTCCGACCCTGATGGACGAGCACGCGACCGACTCCCGGGTCACCGATGGCCTGACGCCGGACGAGCTTGCCGACCTGGAGGTGTGGCGGGCCAGGGTGCGGGGCACCAACATCTCCGACAAGACCCTGCTGGCGACCGACTACCTCAATCACTTCAACGAAATCGTGATGCTGATCGAGATGGTCCCGGACATGCCGGACATGCTGGAGGAATGCTATGCTTGGCAGCCCAAGAGCTATCAGGAGCATTTCCGCGACAGCGGCTTTTCCGACCGGGAACTGGCCATCGAGGCGTACGAGCACGTCCCGGCCAAGTTCCGCAAGCCCTTCGAGGACACCATCGCGCAGATGACGCGGGTGGTGGGCCGCACACTGGAGCGCATCGACAACGACGTCCACCAGGGCGATCCCGAGCGCCTGCGCGCCGACTGCCGCCAGTCGGTGGAGATAATCCACCGCATCATCCAGGTCGCCAATGGCATCATCCACGGCACCGCCCACGTCATGGAGCAGGCCGAGATCGACCTGTACCTCGGGGTGGGTTGAAGGGCCGGCCCGCACCTACCCAGGGTCATATGCTCCACCGCGGACATCGTCTGTTGGGATGCCCCCCATTCGCTCAACGCATGCCTCCCTGCCGCTTCTGCCCCTTAAAGTGGTCGCTGCATAAGAAATAACCGGCACCATGCCGGACGGGAGGAATGGTGAAGGCAGGCGGTCCCGCCATGGTGGACGAAGCGGCCGAAGCGCAGGGCGACGGGCCCACGGATGTCGAGGCGGCGGCCGACCTCGCCGCCCGGCCGGAGTTGCGGTTGTGGTTGCGGCTGTCGGCCTGCGACGCGCTGATCGGCCAGAAGCTGCGCACCCGGCTGCGCGAGGCGTTCGACACTACGCCGGCGCGCTACGACCTCATGGCGCTGCTCGACAAGGCGACCGAAGGGCTGACCATGGGCGAGCTGTCGAAGCGTCTGATGGTTACCAACGGCAACGTCACCGGCATCGTCGACCGGCTGGTGCAGGATGGGCTGGCGACGCGCGCCTCGGCCTCCTACGACCGCCGCACCCATTTCGTCCGGCTCACCCCTTCCGGCCGCGCCGCCTTCCGCACCATGGCGGGGGCGCACCAGTCCTGGTTGAGGGAAATGATGGGGGAGATGGACCGCGACGAGGTCGTGACGCTGCTGGGCCTGCTCGACCGGCTGAAGCGCTCGGTGCGCGGAGGGGCACGGTGAACCGCAGCGCGCACCTCGACCGCTTCGCCCGCGACCGCCTGCCGCCGCCCGGTCAGTGGCCCGACCTGCGGCTGGAGCCGGCCGGCCTCCACTACCCGGAGCGCCTGAACGCCGCCGCCGAGCTGCTGGACGGCTGGATCGCCCGCGGCCATGCCGATCGCCCGTGCCTGATCACCGCCGGGGGCGTCTGGAGCTACGGCCGCCTGCACGAGACGGTGAACCGCATCGCCCGGCTGCTGGTGGACGGGCACGGGCTGGTGCCCGGCAACCGGGTCCTGCTGCGCGGGCCGAACACGCCCATGCTGGCGGCGTGCTGGCTGGCGGTGGTGAAGGCCGGCGGCATCGTGGTGCCGACCATGCCGCTGCTGCGCGCGGTGGAGCTGACGCACATTGTCGCCGCCGCCGAGGTCCGGCTGGCGCTGTGCGACGCCGGCTTCACCGACGCCCTCGCGGAGCTGCCGGTCACCGTCGTGCCCTTCAACGACGGCGGCCCGGACGGGCTGGAGGCGCGCACGGACGGGATCGCGCCGCGCTTCGACGCGGTGGACACCGCGGCCGACGACATCGCGCTGATCGCCTTCACCTCCGGCACCACCGGGCGGCCCAAGGCGACGGCGCACTTCCACCGCGACCTGCTGACGGTCGCCGACCTGTCGCCGCGGCTGCTGCTGCACACCGGGCCGGACGACGTGTTCTGCGGCACGCCGACCATCGCCTTCGCCTTCGGGCTCGGCGGGCTGCTGCTGTTCCCGTTGCGCGCCGGCGCCTCGGCGGTGCTGCTCGACCAGCCGTCGCCGGAGCGGCTGCTGAACGCCATCGCGCGGCACCGCGCCACGCTGTGCTTCACCATCCCGACCGTCTACCGCGCCATGACCGCGCTCATCGAGGAGGGGCAGGCGCCGGCCCCCGCCACGCTGCGCGCCTGCGTCTCGGCCGGCGAGCCGTTGCCGGAGGCGAGCTTCGAGGCGTGGCGGGCCGCCACCGGCCTGGAGATTCTCGACAGCCTTGGCACCACCGAGATGCTGAACGCCGTCCTGCACGCCGAGCCCGGCGCCGTCCGCCCCGGCGCCACCGGGCGGCCGGTGCCCGGCTACGAGGCGATGGTGGTGGACGACGAGTTCGCGCCGCTGCCGCCGGGGCAGGTGGGGCGGCTGGCGGTGCGCGGCCCGACCGGCTGCCGCTACCTGGACGACGAACGGCAGGAGCGCTACGTCCGGCACGGCTGGAACCTCACCGGCGACGCCATGCACGTCGATGAGGACGGGGTGTTCTGGTACCACGGCCGGGTGGACGACCTGATCGTCTCCTCCGGCTACAAGATCTCCGGCCTGGAGATCGAGGAGGTGCTGATGACCCACCCGGCGGTCGAGGAGGTCGCGGTCATTGCCACCCCGGACGGGCTGCGCGGCTCGATCCCCAAGGCGTTCGTGGTGGTGCGCCCGCCGTTCCGGCCGGGACCGGAGCTGCTGTGCGAGTTGCAGGACTTCGTCAAGGAGCAGATCGCGCCGTACAAGTACCCCCGCGCCCTTGAGTTCCTGGACGAACTGCCGCGCACCGAGACCGGCAAGCTCCAGCGCTACAAGCTGCGGCAGCGGGACGAGGACGGGTAGGGGCTCACGCCTCCGCGAAGCGTCCCAGCCGCAGCCCCTTCTCCGCCAGCAGCGCGGCGAAGGCGTCGCCCTTCAGGTAGTCGTGTTCCACCGCGCGCTGGTCCACCAGCGGGTCGGCCTGGCGCAGCGCCTCGTCGGGGATGCCGGGGTGCACCATCACCAGCGTCCGCCGCGCCGGCCGGTCGAGGAAGCGCGCCATCAGCTCGCCGAATGGCACCGTGCCCGAGAAGTCGTAGACGCCGCGGAAACTGCCGTTGGCCGGGGTGCCCGCCGCCCGCGCCTGCGCCGCCAGGGCGCCGCCCAGTTCGGCGATCAGCAGCGTCTTCGCCACCGCGACGCCGCGGCGGACGATGGCGCGCCGCGGCTCCCGGCAC
>JAEYOB010000735.1 GCA_023412175.1 Pseudomonadota bacterium
GCGCCGACCCGCGCGAGGCCGAGACCGCCGCGCCGCCGCCCGACGGTCGCACCCGCGACACGGTGGAGATGACCAGCTCGGAAACCATGGGTTCGGCCTCCGACGCGCCGCTCGACACGGATTTCGAGAACGACTACGCCGACGACCGCTTCTCCGACGGCAGCGACGGTTCCACCGACGTCTACGGCCAGTGGAACGAGCGCGGCGGGCGCGGTTTCGAGGACGACGACGGCAACTTCGAGGCGCGGCTGTCCGGCGAGAAAAGCCTGCGCGACCACCTGATCGAGCAGCTCAACGTCGATGTGCCCGCCCCTGCCGACCGGTTGATCGGGCTGGCGCTGATCGACACGCTGGACGAGGCCGGCTGGCTGAGCGCCGACCTTGAGGCGCTGGCCGAGCAGTTGGGCACCACGCCGGAGCGTGTGGAGCGGGTGCTGGGCATCGTCCAGCGCTTCGACCCGCCGGGCATCTTCGCCCGCTCGCTCAAGGAGTGCCTGGCGATCCAGCTGCGCGAGAAGAACCGCCTGGACCCGGCCATGGCGGCGATGCTCGACAACCTGGACCTGCTGGCGGCGCGCAACCTGAACGCGCTCATCAAGGCCTGCGGCGTCGATGCCGAGGACATCGCCGACATGCTGGCGGAGATCCGCAAGCTGAACCCCAAGCCGGCGCTGGCCTTCGACCACACGCCGGCGCAGCTCGTCACCCCCGACATCCTGATGCGCGCCAGCCCCGGCGGCGGCTGGCTGATCGACCTGAACCCGGACACGCTGCCGCGGGTGCTGGTCAACCACCGCTACTTCTCTCGCGTCGCCGGCTCGGCCAAGACCAAGACCGACAAGGACTACATCACCGAGCGCTTCCACTCGGCCAACTGGCTGGTGAAGTCGTTGCACCAGCGCGCCACCACCATCCTGAAGGTGGCGACGGAGATCGTGCGCCAGCAGGACGCCTTCTTCATCCACGGCGTCTCGCACCTGCGCCCGCTGATCCTGCGCGACATCGCCGAGGCCATCGGCATGCACGAGAGCACGGTGAGCCGCGTCACCACCAACAAGTTCATGGCGACGCCGCGCGGCGTGTTCGAGGTGAAGTACTTCTTCACCTCGGCCATCCAGGGCGCCGACGGCGCCGCGGCGCATTCGGCCGAGGCGGTGCGCCACCGCATCAAGCAGATGATCGACGCGGAACCGGCCAGCGACGTTCTGTCCGACGACAAGATCGTCGAGATCCTTCAGAAGGAAGGGATCGACATTGCGCGGCGGACGGTTGCGAAGTATCGTGAGGCGATGCGGATCCCATCATCGGTGCAGCGTCGCCGTGCCAAGATGTCACGCATGTAGCCCCGGCCAGCAAAACCGGGTTTCGTTGACAGCCTGGACCGCCCCGACTATGGTCCGGGTCCGCACGCGGCGGTACAGCCGCAACCTAATTCCCTGCGGGCAAATAATCGGAAACTCCCCAAGATGCAACTGACCGTCAAAGGTAAGCAGCTTGACGTTGGCGATGCCCTGCGCACGCACGTCGCTGAAAACCTGAACACCATCGTCGGAAAGTACTTCACGAAACCGATGGAGGCGAACGTCGTCCTCTCGCGCGACGCCCATCTGTTCAAGGCCGATATTCAGGTTCGCGTCGGCCGGGGCATCGTGCTGCAGAGCGTCTCGGAAGCCACCGAGCCCTACCCCGCTTTCGACACCGCGTGCGAGAAGCTGGACAAGCGCCTGCGCCGCTACAAGGACCGCCTGCGCGGCCACCACAGCGCCGAGGGCGTTGCCGAGGAACTGATCCCAGCCCGCTATCAGGTGCTGGAGGCCGAGCGCGAGGAGCACCACGAGGAGGTCGAGGCCGACAAGGCTCACCCGATCGTCGTCGCCGACATGCAGACGCACATCGACACCCTGACCGTGAGCGAGGCGGTGATGCGCATGGAACTGGCCGAGGCGCCGGCGCTGATGTTCCGCAACCGCGGCAACGGCGGCCTGAACATGGTCTACCGCCGGACCGACGGCAACGTCGGCTGGGTCGATCCGAGCCTGGAGAAGGCCGGCGCCTGAGTCAGGGGCGCTGGTTCACGGTCACTGGTCATGCACGACCTCATCACCCCGCAGGCCATCCTCGCCAACCTGAAGGCCAGCTCCAAGAAGCAGGCCCTTCAGGACATGGCGCGCCGTGCCGCGGAGCTGACCGGCCAGCACGAGCGGGCGGTCTTCGACGTCCTCCTGGAGCGTGAGCGGCTGGGCACCACCGGCGTCGGGCATGGCATCGCCATCCCGCACGGCAAGCTGCCCAGCCTGGAGCACGTCCACGGCGTCTTCGCCCGCCTCGAGCGGCCGATCGACTTCGATGCGATCGACGAACAGCCGGTCGATCTGATCTTCCTGCTGCTCGCCCCCGAGCACGCCGGCGCCGACCACCTGAAGGCGCTGGCCCGCGTCTCGCGCCTGCTGCGCGATCAGAGCATGTGCGAAAAATTGCGCGGTTCCGACAGCGCGGACGCCATCTACGCCCTGCTCACCCAGCAGGAAACCAGCCACACCGCATAAACGGGCGCGGGAGGGCCTTCAGGCC
>JAEYOB010000748.1 GCA_023412175.1 Pseudomonadota bacterium
GGGTGGACTATTTGCTACCAACGCTGAACGCGGCGCCGGAGCCGACACGGCTGCGCCTGCTGGCGCTGTGCGCCCATGGTGAGCTGACCGTGAGCGAGCTGACCCACATTCTGGGCCAGAGCCAGCCGCGCGTGTCGCGCCATTTGAAACTGCTGTGCGACGCCCGCCTGCTCGACCGCTTCCGCGAGGGCACCTTCGCCTTCTATCGGCTGGCCGAGCGCGGCCCGTCGGCGGAGCTGGCGCGCGTGCTGGTGGGCGCCATCCCGGCCGACGACCCGACGCTGGCGCTCGACCTGGAGCGGCTGGAGGCGATCAAGCGCTCGCGGTCCGAGGCGGCGGCCACCTATTTCCGCGAGAACGCCCAGCGCTGGCACGAGATCCGCTCGCTGCACGTGCCCGAACGCGAGGTGGAGGAGGCGCTGCTGCGCCTGCTGCCCGACTCCGGCGTCGGCGAGCTTCTGGACATCGGCACCGGCACCGGCCGCATGCTGGAGGTGCTGGGACTGCGCGCCGAACGGGCCGTCGGCGTCGATCAGTCGCGCGAGATGCTGGCGGTCGCCCGCTCCAAGCTGGAGGCCGCCGGCCTGCGACACTGCCATGTGCGGCAGGCTGACATGTACCAGTTGCCGTTCCCGTCCGCCTCCTTCGACACCGCGGTGGTGCATCAGGTGCTGCACTACACCGAGGATCCGGCCGATGCGCTGGCGGAAGCGGCGCGCGTGCTGCGCTCCGGCGGCCGGCTGCTGATCGTCGACTTCGCGCCGCATGGGCTGGAGGTGCTGCGCGCCGAGCACGCCCACCGCCGCCTGGGCTTCTCCGACGAGGAGGTCGCGGCATGGTGCCGTCAGGCCGGCCTCGACTGCGGGCCGGTGGTGCACCTGCCGGGCGATCCGCTCACCGTCTCCATCTGGCCCGCCGTCCGCCTTGCCGGGCGTGCCGCGGGCGCTTCGATTCCTTCTCTCTCCATGACCGGAGCCCACTCATGACGTCCTCTGCCCCGGCGGTCAGCTTCGAGTTCTTCCCGCCCAAGACGGAGAAGATGGAACAGAGCCTGTGGCAGGCCATCCAGCGCCTCGCCCCGCTGGCGCCCGCGTTCGTGTCGGTGACCTACGGCGCCGGCGGCTCGACGCGCGAGCGCACCCACAACACGGTGTGCCGTATCCAGAAGGAGACGGGCATCCCGGCGGCGGCGCACTTCACCTGCGTCGGCGCCACCCGCGAGGAGATCGACGCCATCGCCCGCACCTACTGGGACGCCGGCATCCGCCATCTGGTGGCGCTGCGCGGCGACCCGCCGGAAGCGGCGGGCGGATTGGGCGGTCAGTACGTGCCGCATCCCGGCGGCTATGCCTACGCCGCCGATCTGGTCGAGGGGATGCGCAAGGTCGCCGACTTCGAGATTTCCGTCGCTGCCTACCCGGAAATCCATCCGGAGGCGCCGAGCGCGCCGTTCGACCTGGACAACCTGAAGCGCAAGGTGGACGCCGGGGCGACCCGTGCCATCACGCAGTTCTTCTTCGACAACGACAAGTACTTCCGCTTCCGCGACCGCTGCGCCGCGGCCGGCATCCACGTGCCGATCGTCCCGGGCATTCTGCCGATCACCAACTACGCCCGCGCGGTGGAGTTCGCCGGCAAGTGCAACGCCTCCATCCCGGCGAAGATGGCTGAGACCTTCGAGGGACTGGACGACGACCCGGAAACCCGCCATCTGGTCGCCGCCACCGTGGCCGCCGAGCAGTGCCAGGCCCTGCAGGCCAGGGGGGTGGAGCATTTCCACTTCTACACGCTGAACCGCGCCGACCTGACCGTCGCCATCTGCCGTATGCTGGGCATCAAGGCCAGGGCTGCGGTGGCGGCAGGCTAGGACAGCCCGTATAACCCGGACGCCGGGGTTGGGCTCCGCCACCCCGGCCGCTAATCTGCACCTCCTTCGCCTTCACCTCTCGACCGAACAGAGTCCCATGCCCCACATCCTCGACACCCTGCGTGACCGCGTTCTCCTGTGCGACGGCGGGTTCGGCAGCCGCATCCAGGCCATCGACCTCGACGTCGAGAAGGATTTCTGGGGGCACGAGAACTGTACCGACATCCTGCCGCTGTCGCGCCCGGACATCGTCCGCGAGATCCACCGCGGCTATTACGAGGCCGGCGCGGACATGGTGGAGACCGACACCTTCGGCGCCTCCCCCATCACGTTGGGCGAGTTCGGGATCGGGGACAAGGCGTTTGAGATCAACCAGCGCGCGGTCGAGCTGGCGCGCGAGGCGGCGGAAACCTTCAAGGACGGCCGCACCCGCTTCGTCCTCGGCTCGATGGGGCCGGGCACCAAGCTGCCGAGCCTAGGGCACATGCCCTACGCGGACCTTGAGGAGAGCTTCTTCGTGCAGGCCGCCGGGCAGATCGCCGGCGGGGCCGACGCCATCCTCATCGAGACCTGCCAGGACCCGTTGCAGATCAAGGCGGCGGTGAACGGCGTGAAGCGCGCCCGGAAGGAAGCCGGCACCGACACGCCGGTCTTCGTGCAGGTCACCGTCGAGACCACCGGCACGCTGCTGGTCGGCACCGACATTGCCGCGGCGGCCACCATCATCGAGGCGCTCGACGTGCCGCTGCTGGGTCTGAACTGCGCCACCGGCCCGCTGGAAATGGGCGAGCACGTGCGCTGGCTGTCGCAGAACTGGCCGGGCCTGATCTCCGTGCAACCGAACGCCGGCCTGCCGGAGCTGGTGGACGGCAAGACGCACTACCCGCTGGCTGCGGCCGACTTCGGCCACTGGCTGGAGCGCTTCATCGCCGAGGACGGCGTGAACCTTGTGGGCGGCTGCTGCGGCACCAACGTGCCGCACATCGCCGCCGCCGACGCGGTGCTGCGCAAGCTGGCCCCGGCCGGGCAGATCCGCCCGGCGCCGAAGAACCGCACCGTGCACTGGGTGCCGGCGGTGGCCTCGCTGTACGGGCAGGTCACGCTGCGCCAGGAGAACGCCTTCTTCGCCATCGGCGAGCGCTGCAACGCCAACGGCTCGAAGAAGTGGCGCGAACTGCAGGAGAAGGGTGACTGGGACGGCTGCGTCGAGATGGCGCGCGAGCAGGTGAAGGAGGGCAGCCATTCCCTCGACGTCTGCACCGCCTTCGTCGGCCGCAACGAGGTCGTCGAGATGAACGAGGTGATCAAGCGCTTCGTCGGCTCGGTCACCGCGCCGCTGGTCATCGATTCCACCGAGTTGCCGGTGCTGGACAGCGCGCTGCAGCTTTACGGCGGCAAGGCGATCATCAACTCGATCAACTTCGAGGACGGCGAGGAGCCGGCCCGTAAGCGCCTGACCCTGGCCAAGAAGTTCGGCGCTGCGGTCATCGCGCTCACCATCGACGAAGAGGGCATGGCGAAGACACCGGAGCGCAAGCTCGCCGTCGCCAAGCGCCTCTACGACATGGCGGTGAACGAATACGGGCTGAACCCGGCTGACCTGCTGTTCGATCCGCTGACCTTCACCATCGCCACCGGCAATGAGGACGACCGCAAGCTTGCCATCTGGACGCTGGAGGGCATCGAGGCGATCAGCCGCGAGATGCCCGGCTGCCAGATCATCCTGGGTCTGTCGAACGTGTCGTTCGGCCTGAACGCCGCGGCGCGGCACGTGCTGAACTCGGTGTTCCTTGACCACGCCGTCAAGCGCGGCATGACCGGGGCCATCGTGCACGTCTCCAAGATCATGCCGCTGCACCAGATCCCCGAGCAGGAGGTGAAGACCGCCGAGGACCTGATCTTCGACCGCCGCGCGGACGGGTACGATCCGCTCCAGGCCTTCATCGCCCTGTTCGAGGGCCGCAAGGCGGCGGACGCCAAGAAGAAGGCGCGCCCCGAGACCGTCGAGGAGTGCCTGAAGCAGCGCATCGTCGACGGCGACCGCACCGGCCTTGAGGACGACCTCAAGGCGGCGTTGGAGAAGTACCCGCCGCTGGAGATCATCAACACCTTCCTGCTCGACGGCATGAAGGTGGTGGGCGAGCTGTTCGGCGCCGGCAAGATGCAGCTGCCCTTCGTGCTCCAGTCGGCCGAGACCATGAAGGCCGCGGTGGCCTACCTGGAACCCTTGA
Source organism: Pseudomonadota bacterium (assembly GCA_023412175.1). Lineage (GTDB taxonomy): Bacteria > Pseudomonadota > Alphaproteobacteria > Azospirillales > Azospirillaceae > Azospirillum. Next base: position 4,099 of record JAEYOB010000748.1, read on the forward strand.
TGGAGAAGGTCGAGGGCCAGCAGAAGGGCACCATGGTGCTCGCCACCGTGAAGGGCGACGTGCACGACATCGGCAAGAACCTCGTGGACATCATCCTCACCAACAACGGCTACAAGGTCGTCAACCTCGGTATCAAGCAGCCCATCGGCGCCATCATCCAGGCTGCGAAGGAGCACAAGGCGGATGCCGTGGGCATGTCCGGCCTGCTGGTGAAGTCCACCGTGGTCATGCGCGAGAACCTGGCGGAGATGACCCGCGAGGGGCTGGAGATCCCGGTGATGCTCGGCGGTGCGGCCCTGACCCGTGCGTACGTGGAGGAGGACTGCGTCAGATCCTACGGCGCCGGCCGCGTTGCCTACGCCGGCGACGCCTTCGACGGGCTGACGCTGATGGACAAGGTGGTAACCGGGGACTTCGACAATTTCCTCGCCGTCCAGCAGGCCAAGCGCGCCGGCAAGGCGACCAACCGCCGCCGCGTGCTGGGGCAGGCGACCTCCGCCGCCACCGGCCCGGTGGATGTTGAGGCCGTGCGCACCCGCCGCAACCGGCTCAACGAGGGCGTCGCGGTGCCGACCCCGCCGTTCTGGGGCTCCAGGATCATCGAGTACGTGCCGCTCAAGACGCTGGTCAGCTATCTGAACGAGCGCATGCTGTACCAGCTGCAATGGGGCTACCGGAAGGACGGGAAGTCCTTCGAGGAGTTCATGGCGTGGTCGAAGAAGGAGCTGCGCCCGGTACTCGACCGCATGCTGCAGGTCTGCGCCAAGGAGGAGATCCTCCAGCCGCAGGCTGCCTACGGTTACTGGAAGGCGGCGGCCGAGGGCAACGACGTGATCCTGTTCGGTGAGGACGGGAAGGCGGAGGTCGCCCGCTTTACCCTGCCGCGCCAGGGCAAGGAGGACGGCGAGTGCATCGCCGACTTCTTCCGCGACGTGAACGACCCGGAGCGCGACGTGATCGGTCTCCAGGTGGTCACCATGGGGCAGAGGGCGTCCGACGTGGCGAACCAGTGGTTCGCCGAGAACCGCTATCAGGATTACCTGTACCTGCACGGCATCTCGGTGGAGATGGCCGAGGCGATGGCCGAGTACGTGCACGCCCGCATCCGCGCCGAACTGGGTTTCGGCGCCGAGGACGCGCGCGACAAGGAGAAGCTGCTGCAGCAGG
>JAEYOB010000060.1 GCA_023412175.1 Pseudomonadota bacterium
GCGAGATAGCCGGCGCTGAAGCTGTCGCCGGCGGCGGTGGTGTCGACCACTGTCGCGACGCGCTCGGCCGGGACCTCGACATCCGGCCCCTGTCCGCTGACGATGCAGCCGGGGGGTTCCAGCTTGAGGATGGTCTCCGGCGCGCCGGCGGCGTGCACGCGCGCCAGCACCGCGGCGGCGTCCGCGTCGCCGTACAGGTCGTGCAGGTCGGTGACGCCGGGCAGCGCGATGTCCGTGTGCCGCAGCATCTCGTCGAAGGCGCGTTGCGCCGTCGCCTTGTCGGGCCACAGGCGCGGGCGCCAGTTGGTGTCGAAGGCGATGCGCCCGCCGCGCCGGCGGATGCGGTCGAGCAGCGGGAACAGAATTGCGCGGCCGCGTTCACCCCAGATCGCCAGGCTGATGCCCGAGAGGTAGAGCAGGTCGTATTCCTCCAGCGCCTCCATCAGAGCCGGCGAGTCCGGCAGCACGAAGAGGTCGCGCGCCGGCGCCATGTCGCGCCAGTAGAGGAAGCGCCGCTCGCCCGCCGGGTCGGTCTCGATCATGTAGAGGCCGGGCAGCCGGCCGGGCACGCGCAGCACATGGCCGGTACCCACGCCCTCGGCCGTCCAGGCGGCGACCATGCCGTCGCTGATGTCGTCGCCGCCCAGGGCGGTCACATAATCCACCGCGATGCCGAGGCGGGCGAGATAGACGGCCGTGTTCAGCGTGTCGCCGCCGAAGCCCATGGAGAGCGAGCCGTCGGGACGGCGGATCAACTCGATCATGCATTCGCCCAAGGCGGCGACCCGGTGCCTGGAAGTACCCATCCTTCGTCCCCTGAAAACATCGCCGGCGTCCGTGGCGCACCGGGTGGTGGAAAGCCCTTTTCACCCGCCCGGTGAAAAGGGCCCCATCCTAGCGGTCGCCGAGTTCGTGTTCGATCTCGATGACGAGCCGTTCGGCGATCTGCACCGACTGGCGGCGGTCCGTTTCGTTCATTCCCTGCGTCGGGTCGGTGTGGGCCATGAAGGACTCCGACCGGCACAGCCGGCGGCCCGACGCGCAGACCATCACCTCGTAGGTGCGCGAATCCTCGTTGAACAGGCACTCGGACTCGAATCCCTTGGCGTCGGTTTCGGTCCACATGATCGACTTGCTCATTGCACAGGATCCTTCTTGAGGGTGTCGCGCGCCGAATGGGCCGCAGTGGCCCTTTCGTCGTCGTACCAACTTACGACACGTGCAAAGGTGCCGTGAACCTCCCGGACTTATAAAGCATATTAATATATTAGTTTCTGGCGCAAGCCCGATCGGACTGTATGGCGGGTGCGGCACCGCATTATCGTACGATTCAACCATGCGCGGCGATCCGATCCCTGGCGCGGATGCGCTCGCGGTGGGCGGTGTAGATGCCGCTGGCGACGATCACCCCCATGCCGACGAAGGTCCACAGGTCGGGCACCGCGGCGAAGACGATGTATCCTGCCGCCGTGGACCAGACGAGCTGGATGTACGAGAAGGGTGCCAGCACCGACGCGTCGCCATAGCGGTACGCCTGGATCAGCAGCCATTGGGCCAGCGTGGACGTGAGGCCGATCAGCAGGCCCAGCGCCAGTTCCGTCGCCGTGGGCATCACCGCGTTGAAGGGCAGCAGCGCGCTCAGCACCACGAAGCCGGTCAGTGCCGTCCAGACCAGCGTGGTGGTGGCGCCTTCCGTGCCGGCCATGCGGCGGGTGATGACGATGCCGCAGGCCCAACTCATGGCGGAGAGGATGGGGAACACCGCCGCCGGCTGGAACGCCGCGCTGCCGGGCCGGATAACGATCAGCACGCCGATCAGGCCGACCGCCACCGCCGCCCAGCGCCGCGGGCCGACGCGTTCGGCCAGCAGCGGAATCGACAGCGCGGTGACGAAGGCGGGCGAGACGTAGCTGGTTGCCGCCGCCTCGGCCATGGGCAGGTACCGCATGCCGATGATGAAGAACACAGCCGATCCCAGCATGCCCAGGCCGCGCAGGATCTGCAGTAAGGGGCGTCGGGTGCGCAGAACCGGCGGCCCGCGGCGCAGCATCAGCGGCAGCACCAGAAGCGAGAAGCTGGCGTAACGCAACCACGCGATTTCCAGGGAGGGCAGGGTCTGGCTCAGGTACTTCGCCGTGGCGTCCGAGCAGGAGAAGAAGAGCACCGCCACGACGACCAGCAGGATGCCGCGCACCGGGTCGTCCCGCTGCGCCGGGATGGCGGCGGCGAGAGCTTGGGTGTCGCGGGGGCTGCAATCGGGCATGGTCGCCTCGGCGGTTCGGACGGATTGGCCGTACGGATCGGCTCTGGGCCGCGGTCATAGCACCGCACCCACCCGCCACGGCGTGAACTCTTGGAAACCCAGATCCCCGTTCTTGCCCCGGAGTGCGTATTGGTAAATACTAATATATCAATTTGGATGATAAGGGTTTCCGAGGCGCAGGCGCCCTTCTCGGCCTTATGAAAAGAAGGGCTATTGACGGTGCTGCGCCAGCCGCCGCAACACCGCTTCCAGTTCCTGCAGGTCCTCGATCACCAGTGTCCCGTCTGGGAACGGGTGGCTGCCGTCCCGGTCGAGCACGCCGACGAAGGGGAGTCCCAGCGCCGTCGCCGCGTCGTAGTCCTGCACCGCGTCCCCCACGAACGCCACGCGCTCCGGCCGGAAGCCGTGGCGGGCGATGATGGAGGACGCCGTCTCGGCCTTGCCGGGCGGGCTGCCGTAGACCTCGACGAAGTGGGGGCGCATGCCGCGCGCCTCGATGATGCGGACCATCTCCTCGTGCGGCGTGGCGGAAATGACGAACAGCGGCAGCCGGCCGCCGTGCGCCGCCACGAACTCCGCCGCGCCGGGAATCGGCGAACAGCGCACCACCGCCTGCTCCACCGCGTCGGCAAAGCGGTCCACAAGCCCGTCGATGCGCCGTTCGTCGATGTCCCGCCCGAGGATGTCGTGCTCGAAGCGGCGCAGTTTCTCCCGTCGCGGCATGCCGCCGTTGCGGTCGTGGAAGGCGCGGATGGCGGCCTGCGCCTCCGGTCCGTCCCCGACATAGAGCGCCATGAAGGCGTCGCCCTTCAGACCGTTGGAATCGCAAAGGACTCCGTCGAAATCGAACAGGATCGCATCCCAGTTCTCCTGCAACGAATGATCCTGAAAAGGCGCCTTCATGCCTGACCTCTCCGTGCTGGCTTGAGCTATGCGGATTTCGCTCTTGTTTTTTTAGAACGTTCTAAAACAAAATGCCTGTCGACGAGGCAGGCCGCCTTCAAAAGCGCCTTTTTGCACTGCAAAAAGGCGGCCTGCCAATTTGCAACGATACAACAAACAGACGCCCGTGGGAGGACGTCGTGGGTGCAGGACGCCGGGAGCGCGTGACGCTCAAGGAGATAGCTGAGCATAGCGGACTGTCACCCTCGACGGTGTCGCTGGTGCTGCGCAACAGCCCGCTGGTCGCCGAGGACACCCGCCGCAAGGTGCAGGCGTCCATCGAGGCGCTGGGCTACGTCTACAACCGTGCCGCCGCCAACCTGCGTGGCGCGGCCAGCAAGTCGGTGGGCCTGTTGATCGGCGAGATCACCAACCCCTTCTACGCGGAGCTCACGTCCGGGGCCGACGCCGTGCTGGAGCGCGCCGACCACATCACCTTCCTTGGCAACACGCGGGAGTCGGTGGAGCGGCAGACTCGTTTCCTGTCCCGCCTGCGTGAGCAGAACGTGGACGGCGTCGTCCTCTGCCCGGCCGAGGGCACCAGCGGCGCCACCCTGCAGCCGGTCCTGGTCTGGGGCATGCCCTGCGTGCAGGTGCTGCGCTACCTGTCGGGGGTCGAGCTGGACTATGTCGGCGCCGACTACCGGCTGGGCATGCAGATGGCGGTGGAGCACCTCGTGCGGCTCGGCCACCGGCGGATCGCGCTGGTCGGCGGCGCCATGCACCATTCCGCGGTCCGCGAGCGCCGCGCCGGCTTCCGCGACGCCATGGAGCGCGCCGGGCTGGCCTCCGACCTCGTGGTGCCGTGCCCCCTGACCCGCCGCCACGGCGCCGAGGCGGTGGAGGATCTGGCGGCCCGTCCGGACCGCCCCACCGGCATCATCGGCTACAACGACATCGTGGCGCTGGGCGCCATGCAGGGGCTGGCGCGGCGCGGGCTGCGCGCGGGTTCCGACATGGCCATCATCGGCTGCGACAACATCGAGGAGGCGGGGCTGGTCGAACCGGGCCTGACCACCGTCGCCACCAACCCGCGCCGCATCGGGGAGGAGGCCGCCTCCCTCCTGCTGCGGCGCATCGAAAATCCGCGCGGCACGCGGGACCGGGTGATCGTGCCGCCTTGTCTGGTGGTCCGCCGCTCGTGCGGCGAAGCCGCTGCCTGATCCCTGGAGAAACGACCATGGATTACGTGTTCCAGTTCGGCGACGTGTTCGACGCCTGGGATGAACTTCTGCAGGGCGTCCTGCTGACCGTCCGGCTGTCGGCGCTGTCCATGGTGCTGGGCCTGCTGCTCGCCATCGTCTGCGCGCTGGGGCGCAGCTTCGGCCCGCGGCCGGTGCGCTGGCTGGTGACGGCGTACGTCGAGGTGATCCGCAACACGCCGTTCCTGGTGCAGATCTTCATCATCTTCTTCGGCCTGCCGACCGCCGGCATCCGCCTCAGCCCGAACAACGCGGCGCTGCTGGCGATGGTGATCAATCTCGGCGCCTACGCCACGGAGATCGTGCGCGCCGGCATCGAGTCGATCCATAAGGGCCAGATCGAGGCCGGGCTGTCGCTGGGCCTCAGGCCCCTGCAGGTGTTCCGCTACGTCATCCTGTTCCCGGCGGTGAAGACCGTGTTCCCGGCGCTGAGCAGCCAGTTCATCCTGCTGATGCTCGGCTCCAGCGTGGTTTCCGCCATCTCGGCGGAGGAGCTGACGGCGGTTGCCAACAACATCCAGTCGCGGACCTTCCGCAGCTTCGAGATCTACATGGTGATCACCGGTATCTACCTGGCGCTTTCTCTGGCGTTCTCCGGGGTCTTCGCGGCCATCGACCGGCTGGTCTTCCAGCGCGGCGGCGCGCGCTAGCGGGGGAGGGGGCGGACATGATCCATTCGTTCAACACCAACGATCTGACGTTCCTGCTGCTGGCTGCGCGCTGGACGGTGCTGCTGGCGCTGATCGCCTTCATCGGCGGCGGGGTGGTCGGGCTGATCGTGGCGCTGGGGCGCACGGCGAAGCGCCGGTCGATCCGCTGGTTCTTCACCGGCTACATCCAGCTCTTCCAGGGCACGCCGCTGCTGATGCAGCTGTTCCTGGTGTTCTTCGGCGTCAACATCATCGGCTTTTCGGTGGACCCGTGGTCCGCTGCGGCGCTCGGCCTGACGCTGAACGCCAGCGCCTTCCTGGGCAACACCTGGGCCGGCAGTATCCGCGCCATTCCAGTCGGCCAGTGGGAGGCGGCGCGCGCCGTAGGCCTGAAGTACCGGCACGTGATGAAGGACGTCATCCTGCCGCAGGCCACCAAGATCGCCATTCCGCCGACGGTGGGTTTCATGGTGCAGCTTCTGAAGAGCACCTCGCTGGCCTCCATCATCGGCTTCACCGAACTGACCCGCGCCGGGCAGATCGTCAACACCGGGACGTTCCAGCCCTTCCTGGTGTTCGGGATCGTCGCGGCCATCTACTTCGCGCTGTGCTGGCCGCTGTCTCTCCTGAGCCAGAGGCTGGAGCGGCGCTTCGGAACGGTCGCACGCTGACGCGTCGGCCTCCATCATCGAGAAGAAAAGGGAGAAAAAGCCATGTTTGCGTTGCGCAGCCTGTTCCGGCCTCTGGCCCTGGCGGCCGCGGTGGTCGCCTCGCTGGCGGTGGCGAGCCACCCCGTCCAGGCCCAGAGTGTGGACGACATTCTGAAGAAGAAGAAGCTGACGGTCGGCATCCTCGCCGACTACCCGCCCTTCGGCTTCACCAACGAGAAGGGCGAGTTGGACGGCTACGACATCGAGGTCGGCAAGCTGATGGCCAAGTACCTGGGCGTCGAGGCCGAGATCATCGGCGTCACCGGCCCGAACCGCATCCCCTACCTGCTGACCAACAAGATCGACGTGCTGATCGCCACCTTCGGCATCACGCCGGAGCGCGCCAAGCAGGTGCAGTTCTCCATCCCCTACAGCAGCATCGACATCCTGGTTCTGGCCGACAAGGACCAGAAGATCACCTCGCCCGCCGAGCTGTCGGGCAAGCGCGTCGCCGTTACCCGCGCCTCCACCCAGGACACCGCGCTGAGCGCCGCCGCCCCGAAGGACGCGCAGCTCATGCGCTTCGACGACGACGCCACCGCGGCGCAGGCGCTGATGTCCGGCCAGGTGGACGCCATGGGCGTGTCGTCGGTCGTCGCCGCCCAGATCCAGAAGCAGAACCCCGACAAGGGTTACGACGTGAAGTTCGTCATGCGCCGCCAGCCCAACGGCATCGCGCTGCGCCGCGGACAGAGCGACCTGCACCAGTGGGTCAACACCTTCCTGTACTTCGTAAAGAACAACGGCGAGTTGGACGCCATCCACCAGAAGTGGCTCGGTGCTCCGCTGCCGACGCTGCCGGTGTTCTGATCG
>JAEYOB010000140.1 GCA_023412175.1 Pseudomonadota bacterium
GGCACCGCCCATCAGCGCGGCGTTGAACCAGGCGTGCGCCCCGGCGATGGTCTTGCGGGCGATGCGGCGGCGGGGAATCCAGGCGCCGTAGCCGGTGATGCCAATGGACGGCATGGTCGTGTCGGAAGTCATGGTGCCGCCCTCCTCACACCGGGTCCCAGCCGAAGACGTCGCTGGAGCGATCCAGCGGGTAGAACATCGCTTCCATTGCCGGCATGGCGTGGGTGGCGATGTGGTGCGGCGTCCAGCCCGCCTCGCGCTGCATGCCGCGCAGCGGGCGCGACTGGCCCATCAGGAAGATCTCATGGTTGCGCGAGGCGAAGATCTGCCCGGTGACCTTGGCCATCGCGTCCGACAGAAGGGCAACGACCAGCGGGGCGATCTTCTCCGGCGCCATCTGCTTCATCCGCTCCACGCGCTGCTGCTCGGCCGGCGTGTCGCCGGGGATGGTGGCGACCAGCCGCGTCCAGGCGAAGGGGCAGATGCAGTTTGAGCGGACGCCGAATCGCTGCATGTCCAGCGCGATCGACTTCGACAGCGCGGTGACGCCGAGCTTGGCCGCCGAATAGTGCGCCTGGGCGAAGTTGCCGACCAGCGCCGACGCCGAGGTCATGTGGACGAAGGCCCCGCCGTTCTGGCTGCGGAAATGCGGCGCCGCCGCGCGCGACACGTTGAACGGCCCGGTGAGGTTCACCGCCAGCACGGCGTCCCAGTCCTCCGGCGCCAGCTTGTGGAAGATGGTGTCGCGCAGGATGCCGGCGTTGTTCACCACGCCGTCGATGCGCCCGAAGCTGTCGAGCGCCTGCTGGACCATGCGCTCGGCCCCGGCGTAGTCGGCGACGGAGTCGGCGTTCGCCACGGCGTCGCCGCCGGCTTCGCGGATCTCGGCCACCACCAGCTCGCCGGGTGTAGCGTCCTGCCCCTCGCCGTCGCCGCTGGCGCCGACGTCGTTGACGACGACCTTGGCGCCGTGCGCGGCGGCCAGCAGCGCGATGCCGCGGCCGATGCCGCGCGCGGCGCCGGTGACGAGGATCACCTTGCCGTCCAGCATGCGGTCGGGATCGTGAATTTCGGTCATGGAGATTCCCTCTAACGGCGGCGCAGCGGCGAGGCGCCGTCGCGGATCATGTGTTTGGCGATGATGAGCTGCTGGATCTGCGAGGTGCCCTCGTAGATCCGCAGCACGCGAACGTCGCGGTAGAGCTGCTCGATGGGGTAGTCGCGCATGTAGCCGGCGCCGCCGAAGATCTGCAGCGCCCGGTCGGCGACCCGGCCGACCATCTCGGTCGCGAAGAGCTTGCAGCACGAGGCTTCCTTGCCGCAGGGCAGCCCGGCATCGTGGCGGCGCGCCGCCTCCACGACCATGGTGCGGGCGGCGAACGCCTCGGCCTCGGAATCGGCCAGCATGGCCTGGACGAGCTGGTGCTCGACGATCGGCTTGCCGAAGGTGCGGCGCTCCATGCCGTAGGCCAGGGCCTCGTCGATCAGGCGCTGCGCCATGCCGACCGCCGAGGCGGCGATGCCGATGCGGCCCCGCTCCAGCGCCGACATGGCGATCTTGAAGCCGTCGCCCTCGCGGCCGAGGATGGCGTCGGCGGGGATGCGGCAGCCGTCCAGGATCACGTCGGCGGTGTGCGACCCCGCCAGCCCCAGCTTGCGGTCGGTGGGGCCGACCGACAGGCCGGGGGCGTCACGCTCCACCAGGAAGGCGGTGAGGCCGCGGTGGTCGGTGCTCTGCGGGTCGGTGCGGGCGATCACCGTGAAGACCCCGGCGTGCGGGGCGTTGGTGATGAAGCGCTTGGTGCCGTCCAACACCCAATGGTCGCCGCCGCGCCGCGCCCGCGTGCGGATCGCCGCCGCGTCGGAGCCGAAATCCGGCTCGGTCAGGCAGAAGGCGGCGATCCGCCCGCCGCTGGCGAGGTGTGGCAGATGCCGGCGCTTCTGCTCCTCGGTTCCGAACTTCAGGATGCCGAAGGAACCGACGCCGTTGTTGATGCCGAGCACGGAGCGGAAGGACAGGCTCGCCCGGCAGAGGATGAAGAGGATCTCGACCTCCTCCTCCATGGTCAGGCCGAGGCCGCCCCATTCTTCCGGCAGGGCCATGCCGAACAGGCCGAATCCGGCCATGGCCTCGATCAGGCGGGGCGGCACGGCACCCTCGTCGGCGACCGTGGGCTCCGCCGGGATCAGTTCCTCGGCGACGAAGCGGGACAGCGTCTCGATGATCTGGCGGCGGGTGTCGGCGTCAAGCATCGGCCGCGCTCCGCACGGGCACCGAGGTCCGCACTTGGCCGTTGTTGAGCGCGATCACGTCGCGGCCGAGGACGCGGGTACGGAAGCGGATGTCATCCTCCCCCTCGACCCACATCTCCGTGCGCAGCGTCTCGCCCGGATAGACCGGGGACGTGAAGCGTGCGCGAATCGACCGGATGGCATCGGGATCGTAATTGCAGCACGACGCGAGGACCGCGTGCCCGGCAACGCCGAAGGTGCACAGGCCGTGCAGGATCGGCCGCTCGAACCCGGCACTCCGCGCCACCGCTGGATCGGCGTGCAGCGGGTTGAGGTCACCGGACAACCGATAGATCAGCGCCGCCTGCGGCAGGGTCGGCAGGTCCTGGACCGCATCGGGCGCGCGCTCCGGAACCGTCGCCGGTTCGGACACCGGCCCGCTCGGACCGCCGAATCCGCCGTCGCCCCGGCAGAAGGAGGTCATGGACACCGTGCAGATCCGGTTGCCGCCGTCATCCTCGACGTGGCGCTCCTGGTAGACGAGGGCGCCCTTGGCGGCGCCCTTGTCGACGACGCCGGTGACGCGCGTCCGCCCGACCAGCGTCCCGGCGGTTGGCAGCGGCCGGTGGATCTCGATGGCCTGCTCGGCATGCAGCAGCCGGACCCAGTCGAGGCCGAGGTCGGGATCCTGCTGCCAGAAACCGGGATAGGCCAGCACGGCCGCCATGGTCGGCAGCGCCCGCAGGTCCTTCTCGAAGAGGAAGCGCAGTTGCCGCTCATCGGTCGGATCGGAGCCCAGCCCGACTCCCAGCGCGTAGAGGATGCAGTCCTTGGGCGTGAGCGTCTGCCGGCCCTCGGGAACCGGCCAGTTCATCAGGCGATCGAGGTCGATGGCCATCGGGTGTCTCTTCCTCCCTGCGTCTCGCCGGTCAGCTTCAACATGCACTCTGCGAATTCGTACGATGCGCCATCTGGCCGGTTATTGTGGGATTTATCAATGGTTTGTGAAACTGTGTTGACGACAAACATACTACTGAGTACGTTGAATGCAAGCGGATTTGACAATGGCGGGGGAGGAAGGCCGCGTGGAGACGACCCGGAGGGAACGGGACCGGAAGGTCGAGGCAACCGTGTGGGAGCCGACTTTGGGCGAGGAGGCCCGGCGATGGCAGTCGGTCGCCCGGCGGCTGACCGAGGAGCATTTCGCGCCGCGCGCCGCGGCCATCGACGCCGCCCAGCGCTATCCCACGGAGAACGTGGCGCTGCTGACCGAGGCCGGCATCGACCGCCTGTTCCTGCCGAAGCCCTATGGCGAGGGCGCCTCGCTCACCGCGCTGTGCACGGTCATCGAGGCGATCGCCACGGGCTGCGCCTCGACCTCGGGCATCGTCGCGACGCTGCAACTCGGCGCGAGCCCGCTGATCTTCGCCGGCACGGAGAGCCAGAAGGCGGCCTTCCTGACCCACGGCGACGGGCGCCTCAAAAGCGTGTCCTTCGCGCTCAGCGAACGGGATGCCGGCTCCGACCCTGCCGCCATGACCATGGCGGCGACGCGCGAGGGGGCCGGCTGGCGCCTGCGCGGCGAGAAATGCTGGATCGGCGGCGGCGGGGTGGCGGACTCGTACGTCGTCTTCGCGCAGACGGAGCCGGGCAGCGGCCACCGCGGCATCGCCGCCTTCCTCGTGCACGCCGGCCAGCCGGGGGTCGCGGCGCCGGAGGTCGAGGACAAGATGGGCATGCGCGGCACTGTCAACGCGCGCCTCGTCATGGACACGGTCGTCGAGGAGGATGCGGTGCTGGCCCGGCCGGGAGACGCCTTCGCCCTGGCGCTCGCCGCGCTCAAGGTCGGGCGGATCTCGGTCGCGGCGCAATCCTGCGGCATCGCGACGGCGGCCTTCCGCGCCGCCGCGCGGCACGCGGCGACGCGCACCACCTTCGGCCGGCCAATCATCGACCACCAGGGCGTCGGCTTCCAGCTCGCCGATCTGGCGGCCCGGCTGTCCGCCGGGCGGATGATGGCGTACGCGGCCGCCGCCGCCTTCGACGCGGGCGAGGACGTCACCGTCATCGGGGCGCAGGCAAAGCTGTTCTGCAGCGAGATGGCCCACGAGGCGGTGGACGTCGGCGTCCAGGTCTTCGGCGGCGCCGGCTTCGTGAAGCCCAACCTCGTCGAACGCCTCTACCGCGACCAGCGCGCCACCGAGATCTACGAGGGGACCTCCGAGATCCAGCGCCTGGTCATCGCCCGCGCGATCAAGGCGGAGCATGCGCCGCGCCCCGAGGCCGAGGCGCCTCCCAGCGGAATGATGGCGGCGCAATGAGCAGCACGATCGACGCAATCGCCGGCCTGGACGGCGACCGTTCCCGCGGCGAGATCCTCGACGCCGCGGCCAAGGCCTTCATGCGCAAGGGCTACGCCGCGGCCAGCATCGACGACGTGGCCGAGGTGCTCGGCTGCACGAAGGGGCGGATCTACCACCACTACCGCAGCAAGGCGGACCTGTTCTTCGACGTCCACAAGCGCGGCATGGCGATGGACCTTGCCGCCGTCCGGGCGTGCGTCAAGGAGGAGCAGACGGCCATCGAACGCCTGCAGGAGATGGCGGTCGCCCACCTCCTGGTCATCATGAACGAACTGGCCTACCAGCGCGTCGCCGTGCAGGGCCTGGAGATGCACCTCGCCGGGCAGACGACGCCGGAACAGCGCAGCACGCTGCGCGAGATCCTGGCCTTGCGCGACGAGTACGAGGGGCTGTTCTCCGCCGAGATCGCGCGGGCTATCGAGGCCGGGGCGATCCCGCAGCAGGAGGTCCGGCTGGTGGTGAAGCCGTTCATGGGGGCACTGAACTGGACGACCATCTGGTACCGCCAGCGGCGCAACCAGTCGCAGGCGGAACGGCGGCGCATCGCCGAACAGATCGCGCGCTTCGCGCTTCGTGGACTGGGGGCGACGCTATGACGG
>JAEYOB010000146.1 GCA_023412175.1 Pseudomonadota bacterium
TCCCGGCACCGCACGCCAACGGCCGCCGGCTGCTGCTCGTGGAGGACAGCCCGACCAACCAGATGGTCGCCACCGCCTTCCTGAAGACCGCGGGCTACCGTGTCGACGTCGCCGGCAATGGGTTGGAGGGCGTGGAGGCGGTGCGCACCGTGCCCTACGATCTGGTGCTGATGGACATCGCCATGCCGGAGATGGACGGGCTGACGGCGACACGGGCGATCCGCGCGCTGCAGCCGCCGGCCGGCTCGCGGCCGATCATCGCGATGACCGCCGACACCATGGAAGGCGACCGCGAGCGCTGCCTCGCCGCCGGCATGAACGACCATGTCGGCAAACCGGTGGACCGCACGCGGCTGCTGGAGACGGTGGCACGCTGGCTGCCGCCCGAGCCGGCGGCACCCGGCTGCGGCACCGACGAGGTGCAGGGATTGACGGCCAACGCGCTGGATGTGGAGGTGCTGGAGCAGCTTGCCCACGACCTTGGCCCGGAACTGCTGACCGACGTCCTCCACCAGTTCGTCACGGAAACGCTGGAGCGCGCCGCGCGCATCGCCGGGGCCGAGGACGACGCGAAGCCGCTGGCGCAGGAAGCGCACACGCTAAAGAGCACTGCCGGCACCTTCGGCGCCCAGCGCCTGTCCGCCGCGGCCCTGGAGCTGGAGCTGGCCTGCCGCAGCAACGCCGTCACCGAGATCCGCACGCTCCGCCGCCGCATCCCGGATCTGGCGCGCGAGGCGGCGGAGGCTTACCGGGCGCGCGGGGTGTTGGGATAGAAGACGCGTTCCGCCCCCTTCCCCACGGCCCGCGCCGCGGGGAGGGGCAGGCCCCCGCTCCGCTCAACCCACCACGGCGATGTTCACCGCCGCGTCCTTGCCGTTGGTGCCGCGGGCGACCTCGAACTCGACGCGCTGCCCCTCGGTCAAGCCGTGCAGGCCCGAGCGCTGGACCGACGTAATGTGGACGAAGATGTCCTTCGCACCGGCCTCCGGCGCGATGAAACCATACCCCTTGGTGGTGTTGAACCATTTGACGGTGCCGGTGGCCATGGGCGTACTCCGCTTCTCCCCAAGTCGTGGACGCACCCGGCCACTGATGGACGCGCGTCCATCGGACAGCGGCCGGACTGGAAGCGTCATCCATGATTTGAAGGTCAAACCGTCGCGCAAAAACCGAAAACCAAAGACAACGCGCGCCGAGGCTAGCCCCGCCACTTGCTTACCGACAAGTCCAAACGAGGAAATATGTCCATTGATACGGTTTCTACCGCAAGGAAATACGCCTTTTACTGCAACCCTATAACGAACAAGGGTTTCGATAGCCTCGCACGCACCGGCCCGACACTGGGGCAAACGGAGCAAAGCCTGTACTACAGCCTGCCTTCCGCCTGCCAGGCGAGACGCTTGCGGTAGATGGTGGAGGCGCTGATGTCCAGAAGCGCCGCGGCGCGCGGGATGTTGCCGTCGCAGGCGGCAATGGCATCCTCGATGGCGTCCTTCTCCACCTGCCAGAGCGGGCGGATCGGCTTCGGCCCGGCGGCCTGGGCCGCCAGGGCGGGCGCCGGCATGGCCGCAGCCTGCGGCGTCAGCGGCGGCGGCAGCATGCCCGGGTGCACGGTCTCCCCGTCGTGCAGCACGACGATGTTGCGCACCACGTTCTGCAACTGCCGCACGTTGCCCGGCCAGTGATAGAGGCGCAGCACCTGCTCCGCCTCCGGCGAGAAGCTCTGGAAGCCCTTGCCCTCCTCGCGGGCGTATTCGGCGAGGTAATGGCGGGCGATCTCGATGACGTCGTCCTCGCGCTCGCGCAGCGCCGGCAGATGCACGGGAATGACGTGCAGCCGATAGTAGAGGTCTTCGCGGAAGCGTCCCTCCTCCACCTCGCGCAGCGGGTCGCGGTTGGTGGCGCAGACGATGCGCAGATCGACCTTTTCCAGCTTGCTGCCGCCCACCGGCATGAAGGTGCCGGTCTGGATGAAGCGCAGCAGCTTGGTCTGGAGGTTCGGTTCCAGTTCGCAGATCTCGTCGAGGAACAGCGTGCCGCCGTCGGCGCGCGCCGCGGCGCCCTCGCGGTCGGCCACGGCACCGGTAAAGGAGCCCTTCATGGGGCCGAAGATCTCCGACTCCATCAGGTCCTTGGGGATGGCGCCGCAGTTGATGGCGACGAAGGGCCTGTCGCCGCGCGGGCTCTGCCGGTGGATGGCCTCGGCGCAAACCTCCTTGCCGGTGCCCGACTCGCCGGTGATGAACACCGTGGCGCGCGAGGCGGCGGCGCTGTCGATGATCCGGTACACCGCCTGCATTTCCAGCGACGAGCCGATGAAGCCGTGATAGCGGGTGCGCGCCAGATCCTTCTGGTAGGTGTCCACGAGTTGCGCCAGCCGCAGCCGCTCCAGCGCGTTGCGCACGGTGATGATCAGCCGCTCGGCCGAGAACGGCTTCACCAGGAAATCGTAGGCGCCGTGGCGCATGGCCTCGACCGCCACGTTGACCGAACCGTGCGCGGTGATCACCACCACGGCGCACGGCAGCCCCTGCGCCTCGATGCGGCGCAGCACCTCCATCCCGTGCATGTCCGGCAGTTGCAGGTCGAGCAGCACGATGCGCGGCGCCCCGTCGGCCACCGCGTCCAACGCCTCCGCCCCCGTCTCCACGGGGACGACAGTGTACGCTTCCTTTCGCAGGTACTCGGCGTACACCCGCGCCAGCGAGGGCGTGTCTTCGACGAGCAGAACCGTGGCGGCGCCGGGGAGCATGGGCAATGTGCTCGGAGAAATGGTGGTCTTCTCAAGCTACGATCTTTGAACCGCGGGCGCAAACCGCCAATCGACAGAAATCCACCTCATAGGTTTCACAGGATATATACAACCGGAGGATACCATCCTCCCGCACGGGCGGTGATAGCCAGGATGCTTGTCCGAAGCGCCGTGATGGAATATCTAGATTCTACACTTTTAACTGCGTACTCCACGAGGCGGCGTTGAGCGACCACTCCACCCTGGCCGGCAAACGGGTCCTGCTCGTCATCGCGGGCGGGATCGCCGCCTACAAGTGCCTGGACCTGATCCGCCGCCTGCGCGAGCGCGGCTGCGCCGTGCGCGCCATCCTGACGAAGGCCGGGGCGGAGTTCGTGACGCCGCTGTCGGTGCAGGCGCTGACCGGCGACACGGTGTACCGGGACCTCTGGTCGCTGACCGACGAGTCGGAGATGGGGCACATCCAGCTCTCGCGCAGCGCCGACCTGCTGGTGGTGGCACCAGCCACCGCCAACATCCTGGCGCGCATGGCCGCCGGCATGGCGGACGACCTCGCGACCACGGCGCTGCTCGCCACCGACAAGCCGATCCTGGTGGCCCCGGCGATGAACGTGCGCATGTGGCTGAACCCCGCGACGCAAGCCAACATGACGCTGCTGACGTCGCGCGGCGTCACCAGCGTCGGCCCCAACGACGGCGAGATGGCCTGCAACGAGTACGGCCCCGGCCGCATGGCCGAGCCCATGGAGATCATCGACGCCATCGCCGCGCACTTCGCCGGGCGTGAGGCCTCCCCCTCGGTCAAGAATGGGCCCCTGACCGGCAAGCGGGCGCTGGTCACCAGCGGCCCGACGCACGAGCCCATCGACCCGGTGCGCTACATCGCCAACCGCTCGTCCGGCAAGCAGGGCCACGCCATCGCCGCGGCGCTGCACCGGCTGGGCGCCGAGGTGACGCTGGTCAGCGGCCCGACCCGGCTGCCCGACCCGCCGGGCTGCACCGTCCGCCACATCGAGAGCGCCCGCGATATGCTGGCCGCCTGCGAGACCGCGCTGCCGGTGGACGTGGCGGTGTTCGCCGCCGCGGTCGCCGACTGGCGCGTGAAGGACGCCGCCGGGCGCAAGCTGAAGAAGGACGGCGG
>JAEYOB010000164.1 GCA_023412175.1 Pseudomonadota bacterium
ATGGTCGGTTGCATGGCTGTTTCTCCTGCTTTCCCCGGCGAGGCGGACATGCGGGTCCCCGTGGCGGCGTCGCGGGCCGCGCATCCGAACCGGAAGCGGTTGGTTGTTGGGGAGAGACCTATTGCAGGTCGTTGTAGTACGCGAAGTCCGCCGTGTTGACCTGCCCGACGCGAAGCTCGACAGGCGCCCCGTTGACGTCCAGGGCCACGCGCCGCACCGAAAGGAGCGGAGTGCCCACCGCCACGTCGAGCAACGCCGCCGCCTCGTCGTCCGCCGCGACCGCCTTGATCGTCTCGCGGGCGCTCAGGATGCTGACGCCGAAATCCCGCTCGTAGAGGATGTAGAGCTCGTCCTGGAGCGTCTGGTTCACGGGCAGGCTGAAGCCGCTGAACATCTGGCCCGGCAGGGTGATCTTCTCCAGCAGGATCGGCCGGCCCTTGAGATAGCGGACCCGCTTGATGTGGATGACGTTCGAGCGCGGCCGCAGCGCCAGGGCGAGCGCCTCGTCCCGCGAGGCGCGCCGGACGCCCAGGTCGATGATCACGCTCGTCGGCAACTCCTTCCGGCCGTAATCGTCCGTGATGTGGAAGAAGTGGAACAGGGCACGCTGCCGCGAATGCTGGGCGACGTAGGTGCCGCGCCCCTGCCGGCGCACCACCAGATTGTCCGCCTCCATCTGCGCCAGTGCCTTGCGGATCGTGCCGGGACTGACGCTGAACTCGGCTGCCAGTTCCGGCTCCGTCGGGATCATCTGCCCCGGCCGCCAGACGCCAGTGCCGATCTTCCGGACCATCGCATCCCTGACCTGGCTGTAGAGAGGTCGGAGTTCGGTCTCCCTGGCACCGCTCACATTGTTCGACAGTGCAGCCGAGTGACGCATTGCAAACCCCAATTTGCGATCATGAAGCCGTTCGAAACGCCGCGGACCGCGCGCTATCGACGAGGTCATTCCCGGCATAGCTTACCATGGCGTGCCTACAAAGCCCCAAGTTCATCGAGCCATTTCGTGTGGATGGCGGCATCCCTGAAGGCCGGATGCCGGACGAGCTTGCGGTGGAAGGCCAGCGTCGTCGGGATCCCCGACACCTCGAAATCGTTCAGGGCGTCGTCCGAACGCTCGATGACCTCGGCCCGGTCGCGCCCGTGCACCAGCATCTTGGCGATCATGGAATCGTAGTGCGCCGGCACGGTGTAGCCCGGATAGACGTGGGTGTCGACGCGGGTCTGGGCGGTGCCGGGCGGACGCCAGCGGCGGATGGTGCCGGGACCGGGCATGAAGCCGCGGTCGGGATCCTCCGCGCAGACCCGCCATTCGATGGCCGCCCGTTCCGGCGCGCCGCGCATCTGCTCGAACGACACCGGGTGGCCGGCCGCGACGCGAAGCTGCTCGACCACCAGATCCAGCCCGGTGATCAACTCGGTGACGGGATGCTCGACCTGGATGCGCGTGTTCATCTCGATGAAGAAGAACTGCCCGGATGCGATGTCGAAGATGAACTCGATGGTGCCGGCGTTCTCGTACCCGATGCTTTCGACGATGGCGAGCGCCGCCTGCGTCATGGCGCGGCGCTGGGCGTCGGGCAGCACCGGCGAGGGCGCCTCCTCGACGAGCTTCTGGTGACGGCGCTGGACGCTGCAATCCCGCTCCCACAGGTGCCGGTAGTTGCCGTGGCGGTCGCCGAACACCTGGATCTCGATGTGGCGGACGCGCTCGAAGAAGCGCTCCAGATAGATCTCGCCGTTGCCGAAGGCCGACAGCGCCTCGCTGTAGGCCTGCATGAACTGCGCTTCGAACTCCGACGGGTCGCGGACCACGCGCATGCCCCGGCCGCCGCCGCCGGCGCTCGCCTTCAGCAGAAGCGGATAGCCGATCCTCTCCGCCTCCGGCAGCGCCGCCGCGGCCGACACGAATCCCTCCCGCGAGCCCGGCACCACCGGCACCCCCAGCGCCTCGGCCGTGCGGCGGGCCGCGGCCTTGTCGCCCATCGTGGCGATCACCTCGGCGCTGGGGCCGATGAAGGTCAGCCCGGCCTCGCGGCAGGCGTTGGCGAAGCTGGCCCGCTCCGACAGGAAGCCGTAGCCCGGATAAACGGCGTCGCACCCGGTCGCCCGCGCGACCTCGATCAGCATGTCGGCGCGCAGGTAGCTGGCCGAGGGCGACGGCGGCCCGATGGCCACCGCCTGATCCGCCGCCCAGATGTGCGGCGATGCGCCGTCCGCCTGGGAATGGACCGCAACGCTCTCCAGACCGGCCTTCCGGCAGGCGCGGGCTGCCCGCAGGGCAATCTCGCCGCGGTTGGCGATGAGCACTCGTTTCATAGCGACGTCCGTCCTCCCTAAGGATCAGCGTTTGTGTCGTTTGCACACCGGACCGGGTGCTGCCTTCCGTCCGGCTGGGCCGCGTCCACGGTCATGCCGTGGCGGCCGCTTCCGTCAGTTCGGCCACCTCTGCCGCCACGGCCGCGCGAAGCGACGGGTAGCGGCGGGTGAAGCCGACGGTCCGGTGGATGCCGTCGTCCCGGATGAACGGCGTCGTTCCGAACAGCTCGTCGCTGTCGCCGTCGGCGATGTCGAGCGTCACACCCGGCACCAGCGCGGCGACCTCCTCGCAGAGCGAGCGCACGGTCGCGTGGTCGCCGGCCAGATTGAAGAACGCCGTCTCGCGGAACGCCGGGGCCGGGGCCTCGCCGAGCGCCAGGAAGGCCCCCACCACATCATCGACATGGATGGCGGTGAATGCCTCCCTGCCGTTGCCGAACGACAGGCGCCGCGTGTGCACCGCCGTGCTGACGATGTTGGCCACCGTCCGGGCGCGGCCGGTGGTCCGGCTGCGCCCGATGACCGCGCCGGGCCGCAGCCCCCCAACCAGCAGGCCGTGGCGGCGGGTGTAATGCTCGGCAAGCAGTTCGAGATAAGCCTTGCCCGCCCCGTACACGGAAATCCCCTTGGATCCCAGCCGGGGCGAGCGGTCGGACAGCGGCAGCTCGTCCTCGCGGTAATCCGCGGTGGAACCGAAGACAGAGATCGAACTGGCGAGCAGGACCCGGCCGACCCCGCCGTCGAGGCAGGCCTGAAGCACCGTCGTCCCGCCGAGCACGTTGATCCGCGCCGCCGCGACCGGATCGCGGTTGGCCTCCTCGCCCATGAGATAGGCCAGGTGGTAGACGATGTCGGCGCCGGCCAGCAGGTCCCGCATCCGCTCCGCGTCGGTGACGTCGGCCGTCACGCACCGGACATTTTCCCCGGTAGGAGCCGGATCCGGATGGTGCCGGTCAATGGCGGTCACCGTCGCCCCGAGCGCGGCGAGGCCGCGCACGAGGCCGCTGCCGATCACGCCGCCGGCACCGGTGACCACCACGCGGCTCGATCGGAGATCGGGCATCGTCGAACCTCCTTCGCCCTGCGCCGGCCGCATCACACACCCAGCACGTGCATGGAGCAGGAGCCGTTGTCGACGCCCCAGATGCCGCCACCGGTGCAGTGCGCGACGCCGATGCGGGCGCCCTCCACCTGCCGCTCCCCGGCCCGGCCGGTCAGGTGCCACATGATCTCCACCACCTGGGCTACGCCGGTGGCGCCCAGCGGATGGCCGCGGCACAGCAGCCCGCCGCTCGGGTTGACGGGGATCCGGCCGCCGACCGCGGTCTCGCCGGCCTCCAGCAGCGACAGCCCCTCGCCGGGTCCGCAGAAACCCAGCGCCTCGTAGTAGATCACTTCGGCGATGGCGGCGGCGTCATGAACCTCGGCGAGATCGACGTCCTCCGGCCCGACCCCGGCCATCTCGTAGACCTTGCGCGCCGCGCTGATGGTGATGTCGGGCAGGGTGAGGTCGCGGAAGCCCTGCGCGAACTTCCCGCTGCTCACCACCGAGCCCATGACCCGGACCGCCGCCCGTCCGTCCGCCGGCGGCTTCCTGGACACGACGACCGCCGCCGCCCCGTCGGCGTTCGGGCACATCTGCAGCAGGGTGATGGGATCGGCGATCGGACGCGAGGCCAGCACCTCCTCCACCGTGCAGGGGTCGCGGTACTGGCAATAGGGGTTGCGGGCGGCGTGCCTGCGGCTCTTGACCGTCACCTGCGCCACCTGCTCCATGCGCCCGCCGTACTTGTTCAGGTAGGCCTGGGTGCGCATCGCGTAGAGCGCCGGCATGGTGAGCCCCTGCTCGATCTCCGGATCCCCGGTGTCGAGCGCCAGCGGGCCGCCGCCCTGCTTGCTCAGCTTCTCCAGCCCGACGACGAGCGCCGTCTCGACCTGCCCGACCGCCACGGCGAGACAGGCTTGCGACAGCGCCGTGGCGCCGCTCGAACAGGCGTTCTCGACGTTGTAGATCGGGATGCCGGTCATCCCCAGGTCCTTCAGGACCCGCTGGCCGATCAGGCTGCCCTGGAACACGCTGCCGACATAGGCGGCGTCGATCGCGTCGCGCGCCACGCCGGCATCCTTCAGCGCCCCCAGCACGGCCTTCTGGGCCAGGGATTCAGCGGACTGATCGACAAATTTCCCGAAGGGCGTCATGGCGCCGCCCCGGACGTACACGTTGTCCCCACCGTACATTCTTGTCTCTCCCGTGCGGTCTGGTGCGGTCAGAGGACCGGGTGGAACACGAAGCTTTCCCGGACCGAGCCGTCGCGCTCCCGCGCGATCGGGCCATGCCCGATGGTCATCGCCATGCCGGGCCGGAGCTGTGTCCCCGGCGTCCAGGCGATCTGCCCGAGCACGCGCACGTTGCCGGGGAAATCGACGTAGCCGACCGCGTAGGGGACCGTAAAATTCTTGGGGGCGATGTGGATCACCGAGCTGGCGTACAGCGTCCCCGGCCCCTCCACCACCGCGTCCAGCATCGCCGGCCCGTCGCCGCAGACCGGGCAGAGATCCCGCCTGGGGAAGTAGACCTGTCCGCACTGCGCGCACCGGCAGGCGGGAAGCGTGTCCGCCCGGCGGTCGGCCACGGCGACCGAAAGCTCGTCCATTGCATCCTCCCTCATGCGACGGCCTTCGCCGCCTTCAGTTCCGCGATCTGCGCCTCCGAATAGCCGAGCAGGTCGCCGAGAAGCTCGGCCGTATGCTGCCCAAGCTTCGGCGCCGAGGCGCGCGGCACTTCGGGCATGTCGGAGAGGCGGACCGGCGCGCGCGCCAGCCGCAGTGGGCCGACGTCAGGATCCTCCACCTCGACCAGCGCCTTGCGCGCCTGGAGGTGGGGACAGCGCGCGAGGTCCTCGCCAGTCTGCACCTTGCCGGCCGGCACGCCGAACCGGTCGAGTT
This sequence comes from Pseudomonadota bacterium, assembly GCA_023412175.1. Taxonomy (GTDB): domain Bacteria; phylum Pseudomonadota; class Alphaproteobacteria; order Azospirillales; family Azospirillaceae; genus Azospirillum. The sequence goes on from JAEYOB010000164.1 coordinate 5,266, forward strand.
CGGCCACCACGTCCTCGGCCGTGCGCACCGCCATCCAGTCGTTGACGAAGGGCTCCCACGCCGCACGGTTCGCGGCGCGCGCGCGGCCGGTCGCCGTCTGCGGATCGGTGATCCAGTCCTCCCGCCCCAGCGCCTTGCAGAAGCGGCCCCAGATGAATTCGTTCGGGGTGATCAGCGCCACGTAGCCGTTGCTGACCGCGAAGGTGCCGTAGGGCGCCTGGTACTTGTCGCGGCCGCGGCTCAGGATCTCCTGGGCGAAGGTGTAGAGCATCACGCTCTTCTCGTTGATCGCCACCAGGCTGTCGTACATGGCGGCGTCGATGTATTGCCCCTTCCCGGTCTTCTCGCGCTGGTACAGCGCAAGCAGGACCTGATAGCCGGTCATGACCCCGGTGAAGAGGTCGCCGAGCGCCAGGGGGTTGACCTCCGGCGGGCCGTCCTCCGCCCCGAACAGGTTGGTGATGCCGGACATCGCCTGGATGACCGGATCGAAGGCAGGCAGGCCGGAATAGGCCCCCTCCAGCCCCTTCATCCGCCCGTAGCCGCTGATGGCGGCGTAGATCAGCCGGGGGTTCAGCGCGCTGAGCGCCTCGTAGCCGAGGCCGAGCTTGTCCACGGAGCCCGGCTTCAGGTTCTCCACCACCACGTCGGCGGTCCGGATGAGGTCGAGATAGACCTGCTTCCCGGCCGGCGACTGGATGTCGAGCGCGAGGCTTTTCTTGTTGCGGTTGTAGCTGACGAAGCCGCCATAGACCGCCTCGCCGGACGGCCCCTTCAGCGACGGCTCGTAGTTCCGCCGGGGGTCGCCGGCGCCGGGGCGCTCGATCTTGATGACCTCCGCCCCGCAGTCGGCAAGCCACATCGTGCAGAACGGAGCCGCGATGTACTGTTCGAGGGCGACGATGCGCACGCCCTCAAGAGGATATCTCTGCATGTCCAGATCCCTGTTCAGGTGGCGGCGCTCTGCTCGAAGGCGAGCGGTCCCTTTCGGACCCGAATGCGGCCCACGCCCGGCCGCTTGGCGATTGCCCGCATGAGGGCGGCGAGCGGCGACGGGACGTCGCCGCGCGTGACGCTCTTGCGGTTCGCCCGGTACTTCTCGACGGTGACGCGGCTGTTGAAGAGTTCGAGCAGCAGGTCCTCGTCCGACGCGAAGGGCCCGTTCTTCCTGCGGAACTCCGGCACCATCTCCTCGTCGAAGACCGCCGTGGCGTCGATCCGGTCGGTGTCGCCGACCACGCGGTCGAGGATGTTCTGGTCGATGGCGCCCGGCGGCCGGCCGTAATGGCCGCGCATGTAGAGGCGCAGCTCCTCCGGCACCGTGTGGTAGCGCTTGCCCTCCAGCACGTTGAAGGTCGCCTGCACGGCGACGAGCTGCGAGAAGGGCGTGACCATCACCGGGAAGCCCATCTCCTCGCGGACGCGGCCGGTCTCCTCCAGCACCGCCGGCAGCTTGTCCAGCAGCTTCAGCCCGGTGAGCTGGCTGACCAGATGGGACATCATGCCGCCGGGGATCTGGTGGTGCGCGAAGGCACGGAAGTCCTCCTCGCTGTGGGTGACGGTGCGGCCGAACGGCTTGCCTTCCTGGTAGGCGACCCAGAGGAAGTGGTCATCGACCCGTTCCAGCGCGGCGGCGTCGAGCGTCGTCTGCCGTCCCGCCTCGGCGGCGAGCGGCAAGAGGTCGAGCGTCGCCGGGATCGACTCGCCGTAGGCCACCGGGCGCGAGGCGGTGTAGAGGCCGTCCACCCCGGCGGCGAGCGCCTCGCGGTAGCACAGGCGGGACAGGCCGGTCGCGTCGTGCCCGGAGAATTCGAGCCGCGTGTCGGGAAGCTTGCGGCGCAGCTCCCCGAGGATCTGGCGGGCGGTTTCCGGCGTCAGCAGTCCGCTGGCGTCGCCGAACAGGATCCCGTCGGCCCCGCAGGCCATGAACTCCCGGCTCTTCTCGACGAAATGGGCCGGCGTGTGCACCGGGCTGATGGCGTAGGTGACGTAACCCAGCACCTTGATGCCCAGCCGCTTGGCGCAGCGGACGAGAAACTCCACGTTGCGCACGTCGTTCAGCGCATCGAAGATCATGATCCAGTCGACGCCGATGCGCTTCAGCGTCTGCATGTACAGCTCGACGACGTCGTTGGAGTAGCGCTGCCAGCCGAAAAGGTTCCGGCCGCGCACCAGGACGATGGTCTCGGTCTTCCGGATGCGCTCGCGCAGCAGGTGCAGGCGCTCCCAGGGATCCTCATGAAGGTAGACGATCGCCGTCTCGAAGGCGGAGCCGCTGATCAGGTTGATCCGGTCGAAGCCGCAATCGTCGATCAGGGGCGCCGCGTCGAACATCGACGCCGTTCGCATGCGGTTCGCCCAGACCGATTGCGGGCCGTCACGGAACGTCTCGTCGGTTACGGTGAGATGGGACATGGGTGGCCATCCTCGCTCAGGCCGACGCGGGATCGGCGGGGCGGACGTACAGGAGCGTCTGGTCGAACTGGACCAGCTCCTCGTTCTCGGCGCAGATGTCCTTCACGACGCCCCGCATGCCGGCCTTGACGTTGTTCATCACCTTCATGACCTCGATGATGCCGATGACGGTGCCCTCATCGACCGTCGATCCGACCTCCACGAACGGTGCCGCACCCGGCGACGATGCCCGGTAGAAGATGCCGGCGATCGGGGCCTTCACCGCCGCTGTGCCGGCCGGCGCCGTTTCCGCCGCGGGCGCCTGGGGAGCGGCCGGGGCCTGGGGAGC
>JAEYOB010000184.1 GCA_023412175.1 Pseudomonadota bacterium
AATCCGGGCCGGAGGTCTCGCGGATGCTGAGCAGCTTGTCGCCGACCTCCTGGATCGCCTGATCCCAGGAGATGCGCTCGTACTTGCCGTTGACCAGCTTCATCGGGTAGCGCAGCCGGCGGTCGCCATGCGCGTGCTCGCGCACCGCGGCGCCCTTGGCGCAATGCGCACCGAGGTTCAGCGGGCTGTCGAAAGCCGGCTCCTGGCCGATCCAAACGCCGTTCTGCACCTCGGCGACGACCGTGCAGCCGACCGAGCAGTGCGTGCAGATGGTCTTCACCTGCTTGATGGGGGCGCCGCTGACGGCGGCGGGCGCGGCTTCCGCCTTGCGCACCATGCCGAGTGGCAGGCCGACGGCGGCGGTGCCAGCGGCGAGGCCCGAGGTGCGCAGGAAGGCGCGGCGGTCGACGGTGGAGCCGGTCAGGCCCGACACGGCCTTGGCGAGCCCGCGGCCGGAGGCGGACGCGGCGATCTTCTTCTTCAGCATCGGGAAGCTCCTCAGAAGCGGGCGAGCGCGTAGGCTTTGCGGACGTGTTCCGTCTCGCGGTAGCCGGATTCCGGTGCGGGTTCCGCGGCCTGGGCGATGCCGGGGGCGGCGGCCACGGCCGCTGCGGCGCCCAGGGCGATGCCGCTGGTGGTGCGGAACAGGAAGTCCCGTCGGTGGATGCCGGACCGGCGCTCGTCGCTGCTCATCTGTTCGGACCTCGTCTCGTCATGCCCGTTGGCCGTCGATCGGGTCGGACGGCACGCGCAGCGCCGGACAGAACGGAGGGAGGCCATTGGCATGCGCCAGCACGTCCGGAAGGCGAGTTGCCCCCGAATGCCGTTCAAGCCGTTGACCTGCAGCGTTATCGTTGCGTCGGCGGACGATGGTTCATCGTCGCCGTGAGGATGCCGCGTTCGCCGCGAATATTATTCGTGTACCCGCATTCTGGCCGGGAAGGCGTGTTTCCTACCCAATCGGAAAGGTAGCAGCCCGGTCGTTTTGCCGCACAGTCCGTCAATGGTCGGACAAATTGGATAAAACCTCCCCCATTCGGGGGAGGGGCGTGACGCCGGACCGGATGCCCTACAGCACCTCTTCCACCGAGGTTGCCGCGTCCTTGAGGATTTCGGCGCTGCGCTTCAGCGCCGCTTCCTCTTCGGCGGTCATCGGCGGCATGACGGTGCCCAGCACGCCGCCGGCCCCGACCACGCGCGGCAGCGACAGGGCCACCTCCGGCACGCCCACCACGTCCGGGGTGAGGATCGAGCAGGTGATCACCGCGCGCTCGTCGCGGCGGATCGCCTCGACCAGCCGGGCCAGCCCGCCGCCGATGCCGAAGGCGGTGTGGCCCTTGCCGTCGATGATCCGGTAGGCGGCGCGGCGCACCCCCTCGTCGATGGCGGCGCGGTCCCCGGCGGTCATCGGCCGGCCGGTCTGCGCGGCGAACGCCTCCACCGGCAGCCCGGCGGCGGTGGCGCCGGACCACAGCAGCACCTCGGAGTCGCCGTGTTCGCCGACCACCACCGCGTGGACCGAGCGCGGCGTCAGCCCCAGCCGTTCGCCGAGCAGCGCGCGGAAGCGCGCGGTGTCCAGGATGGTGCCCGACCCGACGACCCGCCCCGGCGGCAGCCCGGAGATGCGGGTGGCGATCTGCGTCATCACGTCCACCGGGTTGGTCGCCACCAGCAGCACGGCGCCGGGCGCGGCGGCCAGCGCCTTGGGGATGATGTCGGCGTAGATGCGGGCGTTGCGCTCCAGCAGTTGCAGCCGGGTCTCCCCAGGCTTCTGACTGACCCCGGCGGCCAGCACCACCGCACCGGCTCCGGCCAGGCTCTCGTAGCCGCCGTGCCGCACATGGGTGGCGTGGGCGAAGGGGATGGCGTGCGCGATGTCGTGCGCCTGGGCCAGCGCCAGCTTGGGGTTGGCGTCCACCAGCACGATCTCGCTGGCGGCGCCCGTCATCACCATGGCGAATGCGGCCGTGCTTCCGACGAATCCGGCCCCGACGACCCCGACCTTCATGGACGCTCTCCATCTTCCGCGCTGGACCGGAGGAAAGCATGCGTCGAAGCCCCGCCGCTGGCAAGGGGGCGGTCGGCGCTGCGATTTCGGATTGCCTCGCCCGGACGGGAATAAAGATCCCGCCCCCCGTGTTCGTGCTGATAACGGGGCCAAGCTCCCGCAGAAATACGGGTGGAAGACCATGTCGAAAAGTTCTGGATATCGGGTTCTGGCCGCCGGCGTGATGGCCGCGGCGTTGGCTCTGGCGCTTCCCGCGGCGGCGCAGGCCGACTCCTGGAAGCACGGGCGGGGGCACGGGCATGGCCACCACAAGCACCACCATAAGCACCACCGCGGCTGGGGCCATTACCACGCGCCGCCGGTGGTCGTCGTGCCGGCGCCGCGCCCGCGGGTCGTCTATGCCCCGCCGCGGGCCTACCACTACGCTCCGCCGCCCCGCGTGGTCTACGCCCCGCCGCCGCAGCGGGCCGGCGTCAACATCGGCGTCTACCTTCCCTTCTGGTAAGGGCCCCGGCCAACCTCAGACCGGCCCAATTTAGACCGGCAGGCGGACCAGCACGCGCAGGCCGCCGTGCGGGCTGTCCGACAGGGTGATGTCGCCGCCGTGGCCGTGCACCACGTCGCGCGCGATGGTCAGCCCCAGGCCAGCCCCGCCGGTCGCCTTGTTGCGCGACGTCTCGATCCGGAAGAACGGCTTGAACACGTCGTCGCGCGCCTTGGCGGGGATGCCCGGCCCATCGTCGTCGATGACGATCTCGATCAGGTTGCGGCGGCGCTGCGCGCCGACCCAGATGCGGTCGGCGTGTCGGCGCGCGTTGGCCAGCAGGTTCGCCAGACAGCGCCGGAATGCGTTGGGCCGCAGCGGCAGCGTCAACTCCTCCACCACCTGGAGGCTGACGTCGGCGCCCTCGCGCCGCACCCCGGCGACCACCTCGCTCAACAGGCGGGTCAGGTCGGTGGGCTGCACCGCCTCGGTTCCCTCGCCGCGGGCGAAGGCGAGATAGCCTTCGATCATCGTCTCCATCTCGGAGACGTCGGTCATCAGCTCCTCGACCTCCGGCCCGTCGCCCAGCATGTCGAGCGCCAGCCGCATGCGGGTCAGCGGCGTGCGCAGATCGTGGCTGACGCCGGCCAGCATCTCGGTGCGCTGGGTGATCTGGCGCTGGATGCGCTCGCGCATCTTCAGGAAGGCGCTGGCCGCCTGCCGCACCTCCAGGGCGCCCTCCGGCTTGAAGTTGGGCACGTCGCGGCCCTTGCCGAAGCTGTCGGCGGCGATGGCAAGGCGGCGGATCGGCCGGATCTGGTTGCGCATGAAGACGATGGCGATGGCGAACAGCACCAGCGCCGAGCCGACCATCCACAGGATGAAGATGTAGGTGGTCGGGCTGAACAGCCGCCGCTCCGGCGACATGACCGACAGCACGCCGTCGGGCATCTGCACGCGGATCTCGTACCATTCCCGCGCCACTTCGGTGTTGATGGTGAAGGGGCGGAGCACCCGCTCGTTCAGCGCCTGGTTCAGCGTCGTCTCCAGCAGGCCGCGCGGCTTGCGCCGCGGTTCCGTCAGGGTGCGGCCCAGCTC
>JAEYOB010000187.1 GCA_023412175.1 Pseudomonadota bacterium
CCCGCCCCCGCCGCGGCACCGGGGGGTGCGGGGGCGGCAGGCGGCGGCCGCACCGCGCCGCGGTCAGTTCGTCGAGGTGAACTTGACGAACTGCGGCTTGCCGTCCTGGATGCGGAAGAGGGCCACCGGCTTCTGGGCCACGCCATTCTTCCGGAAGGTCATGGTCTTGCCGTAGACGCTGTCGAAGGTCGGGTTGTCCCACAGCGCCTGCACGAGGCGTTCGCCGGTCATTTCGCCGCCCTTGGCCTTCGCCCGCCGCATCATCTCGGCGATGACGTAGACGCCCTCGTAGTAGTTGGCGGCGTAGAAGTCCGGCTCGCTGCCGTACTTGGTCCGGTAGGCCTCGTAGAAGCGCTTGGACCAGGGGTTCTCCTCGGTCGGCGCGAAGTAGTCGGTGACGACCTCCACGCCGTCGGCGTACTTGCCGGCGACCTTGCTGTCCTCGGCTGTCCACTCCATGGAGTAGATCGGCTGCTGCATGCCGAGTTCGCGGATGCGCTTGACGGCAAGTCCGGCCTGCGGCGTGGTCGGCCAGTTGGCGATGGCGTCCGGCTTGGCTGCGCGCAGCTTGGCGACCTGGGTGTCGATGTTGGCGGCATCCGCCTGGAACTGCTCGGCCGCCACCATCTTGATGCCGGCCCCCTCCGCGGCCTTGGTGGTGGCGGCGATGGTGCTGTCGCCGAACTCCGACTTGATGGCGATCTGGGCGATGCTCTTGGCGCCCTGCTCGGCGGCGCGGCGGACGATGCCTCCCGCGAGGTCCGAGGCCATGGAGCGGATGTTGAACATGTATGGCGACACGCCGACGGTGTTGGCGCTGACACCGCCGCCGTTCAGCATGAAGATCTTCTTCTGGTCGCCGATCGGCATGATGGCGAAGGTGACCGTCGAGAAGGACGGCAGCACGGCCTGGACGCCTTCGACATCGACGAGCCGATTCATCGCCGCCACGGCCGCCTGCGCGCTGCCGCTCTTGTGGTCCTCGACGACGAGCTGGAGCGGCTTGCCGTCGATGCCGCCCTTGGCGTTGATCTCGTCCACCGCGAGCTGGGCGCCGGAGCTCATGACCTTGCCGTAGTGCGGCGAGGCGCCGGTCATCGCGAAGATGCCGCCGATCTTGTAGACGTCAGGCTCCGCGGCCGAGACCCCCGACGCACCGAGCGCGCCGACCGCCGCACCGAGGAACAGCATGGCAACCGTGTGCTTCTTGGACATTTCATCTCCTCCTCATTGTGTCGCCGTTGCAGCGTGGGCCGTTGACCGGCCTCTCCGTGGACTCCCCTCACGCACCTCCTGCGGGGCGCGCGAAGGGCATCTCCGCCAGCAGACGCCGGGCGGAAGGTGCCTCGTGGTTCTCGACCAGCAGCGGGGCCAGCGCCGCCATGCGCTCGGCCATCGGCGCCGGCAGCGCCATGCGCCGGATCCGGCGTCCCATGGACACGGCGTCGATCCGCTCGCGGTAGTGCGCGATCCGTCCGGCCGCCCGCTCCGCGAAGCCGTCCGTCGGCAGAACCTCTGTAGCGAAGCCGAGCGACAGGGCTTCCGCCGCGGTCAGGATCCGGCCGCCGACGCAGAGCTGGAACGCCAGGGCGTTCGACACGCGCTCGACGATGGCGCCGTGCACGAAGGCGGGATAGAGCCCGAAGCGCATCTCGGGGAAGCCGAAGCTCAGGTCTTCGGCGGCCAGGACGATGTCGGTCAGGCTGGCGACGATGCAGCCGGCGCCCAGGGTCCGTCCGTGCACCACGCCGACGACCGGCACCGCCGCGGTGTGCAGCGCCGTGATGAGCGCGCGCAGCGCTTCCTCCTGCTGGGCGAACACGGCCCGGCCCTGCCGCATCTCGGCGATGTCGCCGCCGGCGCAGAAGCCCCGTTCGCCCTCCCCGTCGATCACCAGCAGCTCGATGCCGTCGCCCGGCGCCGACACGATGGCGGCGGCCAGCGCCCGCATCATCGCGGTGTTCAGCGCGTTCATCTTGTCCGGTCGGTTCAGCGTCAGGCGGCGCAGCCCGCCGTCGTCCCGGATGCGGATGGCGTCGGTCATGCCCCTGCCCTCCCCGTGCTCCAGCCGTGCGCGGCATGAGTCGCCTGCCCGACGATCACCGGCTCGTCCTTCTGGTTGCGGACCCAGACGTCGAAGCCCTCGCCGTCGGCCCGGCGCTCGCCGCCCGCGGTCACCACGTCGTCCTCGCGGACCGGGCGCACGAAGCGCACGTCGAGCACGGCGCCCTCTGCGAAATCGTCGCCCAGGCTCGTTCGCAGGGACTGCCACACGAGGTTGAGCGACAGCATGCCGTGCGCGATGATGCCGCCCATGGCGGTCTGGCTGGCGAACTCCGGGTCCACGTGGATCGGGTTGAAGTCCTTGGTGATCTCCGCATAGAGGCGGATCGCTGCACGATCGACCCGCTTCGAGACGGTTTTCAGCGCGTCCGTCACGTTCTTCTCCTCACCCGGCCCACAGGATGGTCATCTGCCCGCGGAAGCGCGGGGTGCCGTCGTCGCCGACGGTGTCGGTGCTGAGGTGGACCCAGCGGCGCTCGCGCTTCACCTCCTTGTCCCGGCAGGCGACCGCGGTCACCAGCCGCTCGCCGACGCGCGGCGGCTTCACGATCTCGAAGCGCTGGGCGCCGTGGACGTTGCCCGGTGGCCGCGGCGCCACCACGTCGGCATAGGCGCGCATCGAGACGACGGCGACCATGCCGGCGGGCATCCATCCGTCGCGCCGGTCCTCCGGGAAGAGGCGCAGCCAGGCGTCCACCAGCTCATCCGTCAGGGCCAGCTCGCGTGACCCGAGCGTCTGGGCCACCGGTATGGTGTCGAAGGTGTACATGCGTTCACTCCTGCGGCCGCACGTGCGGCAAGGCCCCGCCGCCGGCGAGCGGTTCGAAGACGACGCCGACGCGCAAGCCGATCGCCGCTGCTTCCGGCGGGCAGTCGCGGAGGTGCGCCATCATCCGGAACCCCTCGTCGAAATCGACCAGGGCGATGGTGTAGGGAATGTCGGCCTTGAAGGCGGGGGTGGGCGCGCGGAACACGGCGGTGTAGCTGTGCACGGTGCCCAGCCCGGCCGAGCGCTGCACCGCCGGCTCCGCCGCGCGGCAGCGGGTGCAGAAGGGGCGCAGCGGAAACTGCACGTGCCCGCACGCGGCGCAGCGCTGGTAGCGGAGCTGCCCCTGCGCGCACCCCTCCCAGAAAGGCAGGCTGTCGGCCGTGACGCGGGGCCGCGGCTTCGCCATGGAGGTGTCTCCGGCCATGGCTCAGGCCCTCCCCAGGACGAGGGAACAGTGGGCCGACAGGATGCCGCCGTCGCCATGGACGAACGCCACCTCGGCGTCCGGCACCTGTCGGGCCTCGGCCTCGCCGCGGAGCTGGCGAACCGCTTCGACGATGTGGAACATGCCCCCGGCCGCGCCGGAATGGCCGTAGGACAGCAGCCCGCCGTGGGTGTTGCAGGGCAGGACACCGTCCAGCTCCAGCGCGCCGTCCAGCACCGCCGGCCCCGCCTCGCCCTTCGGGAAGAAGCCGATGGATTCCAGTTCGGCCAGCAGCGTGATGGTGAAGGAGTCGTAGATCTCCGCCACGTCCACGTCGGCCGGCGTCAGCCCCGCCCGCGCGAAGGCCTGCGCCGAGGATTGGCGGCATCCGAAGTCGGTCAGCGACGGCATGGCGAACACGTGCTCGTGCGTGTTCATCTGCCCGGCCCCCAGGACCGACACCGGC
>JAEYOB010000286.1 GCA_023412175.1 Pseudomonadota bacterium
GTGGCAGCCGCCGTCGGCTCCGTCGCGCGCCAGCCGCCGCCCGGCGAGCGGGCCGCCGAACAACCGTTCCGCCGCCGGGTTGGCGATGGTCCATTCGAAGTCAAGGAGAGCGCCGCCGTTGCCCCGCACCGCAGACAACGCGCCGGCCCCATCGGGGAGCGCCGCGAGCACGGCCGCCGGCAGGCCGGCGAATCCCTGCGGGGCCGGGCGTGCGGCACGGTGCCGGGGCGTGTCGGATCGGGCTCTCATGCCGGTAATCTTTTGGGGATGGATATGAAGAATTCATAAACAATTTGCCTTTTGGTTTCCCTTCTTTTGATTGAAGACACCTTACCGTTTCCTGTTCTTTTCGGCTTTGAATAAAACTTTAGAAAGATGGTTGTCGGGTAATAGGCTCTTTCGAAGGCGAGGGTTGGCTTGCCGGAAGCGATTTTGTACGGTCATGGAGGGGGTTAAGCTCGGAAGGAGCGGGATCCGTGGGGGACGGCGTCGAAATCGTGGATCAGGGGAACGCCGCAGGCGCAGCGATTGCGCGTGACGCGCTTCTCGTGTTCGATCGGACGTTGCGGCTGGTCGCCTGGAACGAGGCGGCGGCAGCTCTTGCCCCGTTGGCCGGCGTGCTGGCGCCGGGAACGCCGCTGGACACCATAGACGAGCGGCTCCAAGGGGTCCCGCGCCGGGATTGCCGGATGGCCGACGGCGGGCTGGTCCGCATGGTGGGCGCGGTGGCTGCCGGGCCGGGACTGAGCGCCGACCGCGGCAGCCGGCTGTTCGCCGCCGCCAGCCATGATCTGCGCCAGCCGCTGGCGGCGCTGTCGCTGCTGATGGGTGCGCTGGACGGCCGCGTCGGCGAGCCGGGTGCGCGCGACGTGCTGCGGTCCATGAACGCCGCCGTGCAATCGATGAAGACCATGGTGGACAGCCATTTCGATCTGGCCCGGCTGGAGGCCGGGCTGCTGGAACCGGAGACGGGCCGGCACGCGATGAACGGTATCCTGACGCGTCTGGCGCTCGACTTCGCACCGCGCTTCGAGGCGCGGGGGCTGCGTTTCTCGGTGCTGCCGTGCTCGGCCATGGTGGAGACCGACGCCACGCTGCTGGAGCGCATCCTGCACGCGCTGCTGTCCAACGCCTTGCGGCACACCGAACGCGGGCGCGTCCTGCTCGGCTGCCGGCGGCGCGGCGACGCGCTGCGCATCGAGGTGTGGGACAGCGGGCGCGGCCTGCCGTCCGAACAGCGTGACCTGCTGCGCACCGAGTTGGAGCGGGCGCCGGGAGACGAGCGGGCCGGCCGCGTGCTCGGCCTCGGCCTGACGCTGGCTGGCGGGCTGGCGCGCCGGCTGGGCCACCGCATCGCCGTGGATTCGGTGCCGGGCTGGGGCTCGCGCTTTTCCGTCAGCGTGCGCCGCGTATCGGACCAGGAGGAGGATCCGGCTCCAGATCCGATGCCCGACGCGTTGCCCGACGCCGACGTCAGCCGGGCGCGCGTTCTGGTCATCGAGGACGACCGGCTGGTCCTCGACGCGCTTGGCGTCCTGCTCGGCCAATGGGGCTGCGCGGTCATCGGCGCGGAGTCCTACGACGCCGCGGTGGAACGGCTGGGGCCGGATCCGCAGGCGCCGGACCTGGTGATCGCCGACCTGCGCCTCAAGGGGGCGGCCAACGGCATCGTCGCCATCCGGCAGATCGGCAAGACGCTGGGCGTTGCGACGCCGGGCCTGATCCTGACCGGCGACACCGACCCGCGGCGCCTGCGCGAGGCGCGGCTGTCCGGCTACCCGCTGCTGCACAAGCCGGTGGCGCCGCTGGCGCTGCGCACCGCGCTCGCCAACCTGCTCGGCCGTGAGCGCCTGCGGCCCTAGCGATCAGCAATAATTTTGGGTGGAGTTGCTGTTCGTTCCGGCCTGCTTTTGTTTCCACGCCGTAATAATCCGGCTGGAATTTTTGCCGAATGGAATTCCGGTCTTATTTTCAGTCTGTGGCAGGCGCGTTGGACTTTTGACTTTCGGCCGATGACCGGGTTTTTGCCTTGCGGCGTTTTTGGCATTTCGTATGATTTCCACGCTCCCGAGCCCGGAGCCTCGGAAGGCAGTGGCGGGGTCTCATGATCTTTGGTGTGGCGCAACGGCGAGGCAGGTCACCGGCGGTCCTTCTCCTGGCGGTAGCCGGGGTGGTGCTGTCGGTCATCGTGTTCGTTCTGCTGCGTGACGCTTCCCGCCGGGCCGATCAGGGGCTGCTCGACCGTCAGGCGGTGCAGTTCCAGCACGCCCTGCAGGAGCGTTTCGATCGTCAGGCGCTGCTGCTGCACGCGTTGCGCGGGCTGTTCGCCGGCGGCACCATGACGCGCAGTGATTTTGCCGCGGCGGTGGCGCCCATGCGCCCGCTCTTCACCGAGTTGGTCGCCGTCGGCTGGGTGCGCCATGTGGCGGAGCGCGACGTCGGCACGCTGGAGCGCGAGGCGCGTGCCCAGGGCTACGCGGATTTCGTGGCGCACGGCCGTGACGGTTCGATCGGCGATCTGCCGGGCGAAGACCATTTCATCGTCTCCTATCTGGAGCCGCGGGCCGGCGGCGAGTCGGAACTGGGGCTCGACCTCGCGACGCTGGCCGGCCGGCGGGCGGTGCTGGAGGAGGCCTGCGCCAGCGGCCGCATCACCGCCACCGGGGCCTTGCCCATCGGTTCTCCGGCGGCTGCGGCCGGCGGGGCGCGCAGCGTCGTCCTCTACATGCCCGTCTACGGTGTGTTCGGCGAACCCGGCGATCCGAGCATCGGGTGCGCCACCGCCAGCGGGCTGCTGATGGCGGAGTTCCGTCTCGACCGTCTGGTGGCGGAAGCCTTCGGCAGCGCCCGCCCGGCGCGCGGCGACGTCTACCTGCTGGACATGGACGCGCCGGAAGGGCAGCGCCTGCTGTCCGTATTCTCGACGCTGGAGCGCACCCAGGACTTCGCCGCCCTCACCGAGGCACAATTGGCTGAGGCACCGCGCATCGTCCGGTCTCTGGAACTCGCCGGCCGGCGCTGGGAGGTGGCGCTGGTGCCGCAGCCCACGCTGTTCGCGCC
>JAEYOB010000346.1 GCA_023412175.1 Pseudomonadota bacterium
GCACGGACGCGGGTGCGGTCCTCGGCCGGGTGCAGCGATGTCCGCCGGCCCTCCAGCGCCCGCCGCCCCTGCGCCAGCAGCGCGTCGCGGCGTTGCGCGCGGTCCACGGCGCCCTGGATCTCCCGCAGGATCGCCTCCCGCCGCTCCGCAGGCACCAGCAGGTCGCGCTTGCCCTTCGGCAACGGCAGGCCGAGCGGCACCAGCCCCGCCCCCTCGGCCTGCTCGACGCGCGAGAACCCCGCGGCGGCAAGCGTCAGCACCTCCGGATGGGCACCGGCCAACGCGTGGACGAGGGCGGGGTCGAGGCCGGGGGCAAGGTTCGAATCGGACATGGGCCTGCGGGGCCGGAAGTTATGGGAGGAAGCGCCCGGGAATGGGCGGAAGCCAGTATCTATGCCGCGACGCCCAAGTCGGCCAGCAGGATTTGCTCGGAAGGGCGCCGGCCTCTGCCGGCGGCGGGCTCCCCGGCCGTGAGGATCGTGCGTGCGGCCTGTTGGCGGGATGGACCTTCGAACGCGAGAGGAAGACCATGAGCGACAAGCAGAAGCCCCCCGAAGGCGCACAGGACAAGTGGAAGGGCATGAAGCCCGAAGACCCCGGCATGAGCCCGCGCGACGAAGCCCGCCCCGGCACGCCCGGCACTGGCGAGAACATCGATCCGAAGACCGGCGAGAAGTTCATCGAAGGCATCGGCGGGGGTTGATGAGTGCCCCTCTCCCTCACGCCGGGAGAGGGGTTTGCCCTACCGCGCGTACAGCCCGTGCGGCAGACGGCTCATCAGGCCGATGGGCAGCAGGAACAGCGCTACGTTGGTCCAGGAGATCCGCGACCGGCGCGGTTCGTACGCCGCCGGTTCCATCCAGCCGCCATGCGCGTCGTGGCGGTCGTCCATCGGGCGCAGCAGCGCCCCGTCGGTCTCCGGAGCCGGCCGGTTCTCGAACATCTCCCGCTCGATCAGGCGCGCCGCCGCGGCTTCCGCCATGGCAGGCGCCATGGCGTGCTGCAACTCGGCGAAGCGGCCGGCGCCGCCGGCGAACACCTCGCGCTGCGGCTTGACGGAAAGCTGGACGATGGTGTCGGCCACCGTCTCCGGCGCGGTCACCGGCCCCGGCGGGCGCACGGCGCGGCCGGTGTAGTTGGCGGCGTGCTGCCACAGCGGCGTGTCGATGGAGCCCGGCATCACCGTGCAGACCTGGATCCCCGGCTCCTCCACCAGCTCCTGCCGCAGCGTTTCGGAGAAGCCGCGCACGGCGAACTTGCTGGCGACATAGGCGCTGGCGTAGCGCTGGCCGACGGTTGAGACGACCGAGGCGTTGTTGACGATCACCCCCTCCGCACGGTCGAGGAAGTGCGGCAGCACCGCGCGGCAGCCGTTCACCGTACCCATCAGATTGGTGCGCAGCACCTGCTCGAACGCCTCGACCGGGGTCTCCTCGAAACGCCCGAAGGCGATGACGCCGGCGTTGTTGACCCACACGTCGATGCCGCCGAACGCCTCGACGGCACGTCCGGCAAGGCGGTTCACCTGTTCCTGGTCGGTGACGTCGGTGGGCACCACCATGGCCCGTCCGCCGGCCTCCAGGCACTCCTCGGCGGCGTCGTGCAGGGCGGCGTCGCGCCGTGCCGCCAGCACCACCGCGGCGCCCTGACGCGCGAAAGCCACCGCCGTCGCCCGGCCGATGCCGCTGGAGGCACCGGTCACCACCACCACCTTGTCCGCAATGCGCCCCGCCATGGACCGCCTCCCGTTCCCGTGTTTTCCACATCCCTCCCCCTGACAACACCGGAACCCGGCTGCGGTTGCGCCAAACCCTTGGAGGCCGGGCGGCCGAGGCGTTAAAGTCCCACCGGTACCGGACGGCACAACAGGGGAGTACGGGCGTGGCGGCAAGGGAACTGGACGTGCGGGGGCTGTTCTGTCCGCTGCCGATCCTGCGGACTCGCGCGCTCCTCGACACCATGGCGGAGGGTGAGGAGGTTGTGGTCTACGTGACCGATCCGGCCTCCGTCATCGATTTCCGCCACTTCTGCAACGTCACCGCCAACGAGCTGGTCTCGCACGAGACGCGCGACGGGGTGTTCGTCTACCACATCCGCCGGCACGTCTGAGGAGACCACGCCATGACCGCACCGGTGAGCACCCTGCCCCCAGCCTTCCCGCCGCCGCTGCGCCCCGGCGCAGTGATGCACGGTCCGGGCTCCGAGCACATCGACAGCCTGCTCGACCGCTTCGCGTCGGAACTGGCGCGGCGCGGCTTCCGGGTCGGCGGCGTGGTCCAGCGCAACCACGGTGGGCGCGACGACTGCGCCGACCAGATGGAACTGGTGGACGGGGCGACCGGCCGCGCCGTCGGCATCTCGCAGAATCTCGGCCGGGAATCGCGCGCCAGCCGCGTCGATCCGGCGGGGGTCGCCGACGCCAGCCAGGCGATCCGCAACGCCATCCGGGAGCGTGCCGACCTCATCGTGGTGAACAAGTTCGCCGGACTCGAAGCGCACGGGGAGGGCCTGTCCGACGAGATGCTGTCCGCGATCTCCGACGGCATTCCGCTGCTGACCAGCGTCGGCAGCCGCTACATCAACGAGTGGCAGAGCTTTGCCGGTGGCTACGCCGACCTTCTGACGCCCGATGCCGACTCCCTATGGCGCTGGTGGGGGCCGCATCGGCTGTACGAGGATCTCGTGCTCGGCGTAGCCG
>JAEYOB010000364.1 GCA_023412175.1 Pseudomonadota bacterium
GCCTTCGCCGGGCTGGGGGCGCGGGTGGCGCTGCACGCGTCGGCGAACCGCGAGGCGGCGGAGCGGCTGGTGGCGGACCTGTCGGCCGGCGGATCCGAGGTGCGGCTGTTCACCGGCGACTTCCGCCGGCCGGGCGAGGTGGAAGCGGTGGTGGACGGTGCGGCCGAGGCCCTCGGCGGGCTCGACGTGCTGGTCAACAACGCCGGCACCATGGTCGGCCGCACGCCGCTGGCGGTTCTCGACGATGCCTTCCTGGACGAGGTGGTTGACCTCAACCTCCGCTCGGTGGTGGTCGCCTGCCGCCGCGCCCTGCCGGTGCTGAAGGCGGCGGGCGGCGGGGCGATCGTCAACACCGTTTCCATCTCGGCGCGGACCGGCGGCAGTCCGGGATCATCCATCTACAGCGCGTCGAAGGCGTTCGTCTCGACCTTCACCCGTTCGCTGGCGGCGGAGCTGGCGCCGGACCGGATCCGCGTCAACGCGGTGTCGCCGGGCACCATCGACACCGACTTCCACGGGCGCTACTCGTCGCCTGAGAAGCTGGCCGCCACGGCGGCGCGCATCCCGCTGGGCCGTTTGGGCACGGCGGAAGATTGCGTCGGCGCCTATCTGTTCCTGGCCTCCGAACGGCTCAGCGGCTACATCACCGGCCAGACCGTCGAGGTGAACGGCGGCCAGCTGATGATCTGACGGACGGTCGCCGTCCGCGACCGGGGCCGGTGCCCCAAGGGTGTTTCCCTTCGCAGCGGGTTCGGGGCATAAACGGTGGCGTTGAGAGAGGATCGGCAACGGCGTGAGCATGGATCCGGCCACCATGGACCCCCGATTGCGGCATCGGCTCGCATCAGTGCTGGCCGTTGCCCTGTTGCTGGTCCGGGTGCTGTTCGCAACCACCCCGGATGGCCTGTCCGGTATCGGCACCGGTGCATCCCACGTTGGGCCGGCACACGCAAACAACAGCCACGCCCACCACTCGCAACCCGATCACTCCGATGAAGGTGACCGGCAGCACGGGACGTGCCACTTCTGCCGGTTCCAGGATGCGCTCCTTCCGCCGCCGACGTCGGAGGCGATCCTCCGCACGCTGCCGCCGGTCGCCGTCCTGTGGCTTCCGCCGGCGCAGCGGATGGCGCCCGCACTCGACTTCCTCGTCTCCGTCCAGCCTCGTGCCCCTCCCCGGTCCGTCTGATCCCGTCCGCAGATCCGACATCAACCGCCGTTCCACGCCCCTGGCGCGGACGGTCATGCGTGGACGCCCACGTCCATGCCCGAGGAGATCAAAGATGACGTCCATGAAGCTCGCTGTCCTCGCCGCGGCCATCGCGGTCGCCGCGCCCGCACTTGCCCATGCCCATGTCACCCTGGAGACCGGCGAAGCGCCTGCCGCCAGTTACTACAAGGCCGTTGCCCGCGTCGGTCACGGCTGCAACGGTTCCCCGACGCGGGAGATCCGGATCAGGGTACCGGACGGCATGGTGTCGGTGAAGCCGATGCCGAAGCCGGGCTGGGAGGTCTCGACGGTTGTCGGCAAGCTTGCCGTGCCGTATGAGAGCCACGGCAAGACGATCACGGAAGGAGTCACCGAGGTGCGGTGGAGCGGCGGCAAGCTGCTGGACGAGCACTACGACGAGTTCATCTTCCGCGGCCAGTTGCCCGACAGGCCCGGCGAGACGCTGTACGTGCCCATCGTCCAGATCTGCGACCAGGGCGAATCGCGCTGGATCGAGATCCCGGCCGCCGGGCAGTCCGGCAAGGACCTGAAGGAACCCGCACCGGCGATCCGCCTGACGCCGAAAGCCAAGTAGCGCCGGCGAACCGGGAGGCGGCGCCGGGCCTGAGCCGCTGCCGCCGCCGGGGGAGAGAGTATGAATACCCTGAGCCGATGGGCCGGATCGGTCCTGCTGGCGATCGCCCTCATGGGCGTCTGCTGTGGAAGCGTCCGCGCCCATGCCGTCCTGTTGGAGGCCGATCCGGCCGATGGACAGGTTCTGTCCGCCGCACCCGGCCGGATCACCCTGCGCTTCAACGAACCGGTTCAGGTGACCGCGCTGCGGCTGGTCGACCCATCCGGCCACGCCGTTCCGCTGTCGCCGGAGGCCGGCGGTTCGCCGGAGCAGGCGGCGGCGGGGCTCCCGGCGCTTGGACACGGTAGCCACGTCCTGAGCTGGCGTCTGGCGTCGGCGGACGGACACCCGCTGGGCGGTTCGCTGGTTTTTTCCGTCGGGTCCGCCGACACCTCGCCCGCCAGTGCCGCACGGGCGGTGGACGATGAACTCCCCGCTCTGGTGATCGCCTACGGTGCGGTGCGGGCGCTGACCTACGGCGCCTCCCTGATGGCGGCGGGAGGAGCCCTCTTCCTCGTGCTCTTCGGTGGTTACACCGTGGTCGATACCGCCGCGCTCCGTCGGGGAACGGCACTTGCGGTCGTGGCAGCGGCGCTGTCCACGGTCGCGGGCGCGCTTCTCCAATCCATGATTCTCACGGGCGATCTTCCCGACGTGCCGCAGCTCGGATCGCTGCTGGCCTCCGGGATCATGACAAGCGGCCTGCTGCGCCTGGGCGGACTGGCGGTCGTCGCGGTCGGGCTGCTCCAGCCCGGCTCCCTTCCCCTGCTCGGCGTTCCGGGCGCCCTGATGGTGACCGGGTCGTTCGCCCTGACCGGCCACACGGTGCCGCACGGGTCGGCTTGGCTGGGTGCCCTGCTGATCTTCCACCTGATGGCCGCCGCGTTCTGGATCGGCGCCTTCTGGCCGCTTGCCGCCGCGACGCGCCATGCCGACCGCGGCGGCATCGTCCGCCTGATGACCCGCTTCTCCGGAATCGCCACAGTGCTCGTGCCGGCGCTGGTCGTTGCGGGGCTGGTCATGGGCTGGCGCCTCTCAGGGGGGTGGACGGCCTTGACGACCACCGCCTACGGCTTGGCGCTCCTGGCCAAGATCGCCGCCGTTGCCGCGATGCTGGGGCTGGCCGCGTTCAACAAGCTGCGCTTCGCTCCCGCCCTGGAACGGGATGAGGACGCCCCGGCGCGGCTGCGGCGCTCCATCCTGGCGGAGGGTGCGGTCGCCGCGGGGGTCTTCGCGCTCACGGCGGCGCTGACCAGCGTGCCGCCGCCCGGCGGGCACGGCCTCGGATCGGATGCTGCCGCACATGAGGCCGCGCCGGGCAGGATGCTCCGCATGTGGAGCGGGGCCTACGAACTGGCGATGCAGGTCACTCCGGGCAGCCCCGGTATGAATTCGGTCGAACTCCGGGTTTCCTTGGAGGCTGGCGGGACGCCGGAGGACGTCATGCGGGTGACGCTGCACCTCGACAATCCGGCCCTCGGCATCGAGGGGATATCCCGCACCATGGAGCGCGTGGACACCGGCCGTTATGTTCTCCGCGGGCCGGAATTCGGGGTTCCCGGACGCTGGCGGGTCAAGATCGACCTGCTGGTCAGCGACTTCGAAAAGCGAACGGTTGGGACATCGGTCGACATTGGGCCGGAGCCGGTCCATTGAGCGGCAGGATACCTGTCCTCTTCAGCCCGGCAGTCTGGGCCGGATGACCGGTCCGGCGGAGCCCTGCACGGCCATGAAATCGACCCGCACCCCGTAGAGGGCCCACAGGGTTTGCGGGGTGACGATGTCGGCCGTCGGTCCCGGACCGTCGACGCGGCCGTCGTGGACGAGCGCCACGCGGTCGGCCAGCAGCATCGCGTGGTTGGGATCGTGGGTGGACAGGAGCACGGCCATCCCACCAGCCGCCAGAGCGCGGACCCGTTGCAGGACGCGGAGCTGGTTGCCGTAGTCGAGGCTCGCCGTCGGCTCGTCGAGCACGAGCAGGCGGGGCTCCTGCGCGAGCGCGCGGGCGATCAGCACCATCTGGCGCTGGCCGCCGCTGATCCGGGTGTAGGGCTCGCCGGTCAGGGTGGCGATGCCGAGGTCTTCCAGCACCCGTTCGGCGACGGCGCGGTCCCGGCGCGAGGGTGCGGAAAACGGCCCCAACCGGGCCGTGCGCCCCATCAGCACGGTGTCGAACACGGTGAAGGGGAAATAGCCCGGCGACGCTTGAGGCACGTAGCCGGCGAGCTGTGCCACCTCCCGCCGGCCCAAGGAGGCGATGGAACGGCCGGCGAGCCGCACCTCACCGCCCTGCACCGGCAGCAGGCCGAGCAGCGTGCGGAACAAGGTGCTCTTGCCGCCGCCGTTGGGGCCGAGCAGGACCAGCACCTCGCCCGCCGCGACCGACAGCGCCGCCCCCCGGCCCACCGGCTTGCCGGGATAGCCGAAATCCAGGTCGCGGGCTTCCAGGATCACGCCCATACCCGCCTCGTCCGCAGCAGGAGCACGATGAAGAACGGCGCGCCGACGAAGGCGTTCAGCACGCCCAGCGGGATCTCAACCGCGGCCAGCGTCCGGGCCAGCGTGTCCACCGCGATCAGATACCCCGCCCCCAGCATGGCCGCGGCCGGCAGCAGACGGGCGAAGTTCGGGCCGGCCAGCATGCGGGCGAGGTGCGGCACCACGAGCCCGATCCAGCCGACGATGCCCGCGGTGGACACCGCGGCGGCGGTCATCAGCGTCGCGGCGACGATCAGCACGCCGCGCAGCAGCCCGGTGCGCACGCCCAGCGCCTGCGCCTCCTCGTCGTCGAGCGCCATCACGTTGATCCGCCAGCGTAGCAGGACGAGCGGCACCAGCCCGAGCAGCACCGGCGGCGCCAGCGTCGCCAGATCGGACAGCCGGGCCGAGGCGAGGCTGCCGAGCAGCCAGAAAGTGATGGCCGGAAGCTTGTCGTAAGGGTCGGCCAGGACCTTGCCGAGCGAGATCCCGGCCCCCAGCAGGCTGCCGACGACCACCCCGGCCACCACCAGAACGAGCACCGGGTCGTGGGCGCGGCGCACCGCCGTGGCGATGGCGTAGACGGCCGCCACCGCCGCCAGCCCGCCGATGAAGGCGAACGCCTGGATGCCAGCGGCGGGCAGCGACAGCAGGATGCCGGCGACGGCACCGAGCCCGGCGCCCGACGAGACGCCCAGGATGTCCGGCGACACCAGCGGGTTGCGGAACATGCCCTGGTAGGCGGCGCCAGCCGACGCCAGGGCCGCCCCGACCAGCAGGGCCGCCAGCACCCGCGGCAGCCGTACCTGAAGCAGGACGGTCTCGACCAGCGGATCGACGCCGGCGGATCCGCCGGTGACGGAGGCGACCGTCAGGTGGAACAGGTCGGCCAGACCGACCGGAATGCGGCCGACCGTCAGCGCCAGCAGCGATGCCGCGAGCAGCAGCAGGGCCGCCAGCAGAAGCCCGGCGGTTCCGGCCGACGCGGCCCTGCCGCGCGCTTCCGCGACGCTTGCCATGCTAGCGCCGCAGCGCGCCGGCGAGGAGCCGGTCGAGCTGCTCCCCGCTCGGTTCCCGATGATAGAACAGTGCGTAGAAGGCGCGCGCCTCCTCGCGCAGGTCGGCGGACGCCCGGTCCGGATGGAGGACGGACAGCAGCCAGCGGACACCGATCAGCCGGTTGACCGAGGGCGGCCGGTCGAACCAGCCGAACGGCAGCGTCGGCCCGAGATGGACCCGCCCCTCGCGCACCGCCCGCAGGTCCTTCCAGCGCGGGTCCTCCGTGACGCGGGCGAAGAAGCCGGGATCGAGCGTCAGGATCACGTCGGGGTCCCATTGCAGGACCTGCTCGATCGACACGGCGGCGAGGCCGCCGGTGCCCGCCGCCTTGGCGACGTTCTCGGCGCCCACCCAGTCCAGCAACTCGGTGTTGATGGAGCCGGCGAGGCCGGTCTCCAGCCCTTCCGGCCCGCGCGCGTAGTAGACGCGCGGCCGTTGGCCGGCGGGGACGGACGCGGCGATCCGGCGGGCCTCGGCCAGCGTCGCCTCGGCGTAGGCGGCGAGGGTCTCCGCCCGCTCCGCCAGCCCGAGCAGGCTGCCCAGCGTCCGGTAAGCGTCGGGGATGCGTTCGAAGCGCCCGTCGATGAGCAGGTAGGGCAGCCGCACCTGCTGCTGCACCCGGTCGGCCAGCGAGGCATAGGTCGGGTTGATGGTGCCGTAGTCGAACAGCAGGTCGGGACGGGTGGCGAGCACCACCTCGAGGTTGGCGGTGTCGCCGCGCCCGGTCAGCCGGCCCAGCTCGGGCAGGGCGGCGTAGCGTTCGGGCATGAAGGCCGCCTCCGCCGCGGAGTTCGCGCGCGGCCAGCCGAGCATCGTCTCCGGCGCCAGCGTGTAGAGCAGG
>JAEYOB010000565.1 GCA_023412175.1 Pseudomonadota bacterium
GGCCAAGCCGCGCCGCTGACGCCCCGGTGAAGCCGGTTGCATGGGATGCATCGTTACGGCGTGGCACCGTCTGGGGTCTTGATCCCCCGGCTCATCCACACCTGCCGGTGCCACTCCGACGGCAGCAGCCCGAAACGCGCCTTGAACAGCTTGCTGAAGGCCGACTGGTCCGCAAAGCCGCAGCGCCACGATATCGCACCCGCGTGCAACCGCGGGCTCTCCTCGATCAGTTCCCTGGCCCGCATCAGGCGCATTTCGCGCAGCGTGCCCATCACCGTGGCCCCCTGCGCCGCGAACGCCTCGTACAGCCGCGTGCGCGAGCAGCCGGCGCCGTGGGCGATCACGGCAACATCCAGGTCATGGCGATGGGCCTCGCGCGCCATGAAGCGCAACGCCGCCGCATGGCGGCCACGGTTCAAATCCTCTTCCACATCGGGCAGATCGACGCCTTCGCCGTGGCGGCCCAGGTTGCGCAGCGTCAGCAGCGCCAGCGCGCGCGTGCCCTCCAGCAGACCCGCGTATTCGGTAGTGTCGATGCGGTACGGCTGGCGTGCCATCAGCGCCAGTTGGTTCAACTGGCTGGCCAGCGCCGGGGCCAATGCGCAGCGTTCCAGCGCGATGGGCAGGTTGCCGGGCTCGCGCCCCAGCGCGGCCAGCACGTCGCGGCGCGGCAGGTCGATGAATGCCTGGCGTGCGTTGTGGCTCAAGCGGTAATGGCCCGGCAAGCGGGGGACGAACAGGCCCAGCGTGCCTGCCGCCACGCGCTGATCCTCACCCGACGCGGCGTTCAGCCGCAGCTCGCCGGCCTGGATCAGCGAGACCACCACCATGTCCTCCACGGGGGCCTGGGGGATCAGCCCGGTACGCATTTCATAGGCCGATGAGCGCGTGCTGCCGAAGATGCAGGCGCGGCTGCGCAGGATGAGCATGTCGGCATCCAGCGGCACATCCGGTGAGGGCCGGTAGTCCACCAGCCAATGCGCGATCTCGCGCCAGGCATCGCGGCGCAATGCCGGTTCCATGTCGTGGGAGGTGTGGTGCTCCAGCACACACGGCGGCAAGGGGCGGGACGGCATCAGATGCTGCTCCTCCGCGGAACGCATTCCCCAAATATGGGATGTATGCACCAGAGACAGTCCTTAAGGCAACGCATTCCGTCATATAAAACGTCGTGAACGTATGGCGCGCGCCCCTAGATGCACTTGGTACGGATCCTGTCTCTGCTATTATTCAGGAAAAAGCATCATGAACCGTGCCCCCGCACAGTTCTCAACCGCGTCCCGAGTGAGGAGCGGGCCGGGCAGGCGGCACAACTCCGGCGGGTCCCAACGGCCTTCCTTTTATGCGGCATGAAATTGGGGGGCGGGGCCCATCGGGGCCGTCGGGCTGCCCCTTCTGGCAAATTCCACTCCGGACACGAGGATGAGCGATCATGAAAAAGGGCGATAAATTTCAAATCAATTATCAGTGGTGGGACAAGGAGCGGCCGAAGTTGCTTCCATCCACCGGGCTGGGGGCTGCGTTCAAGGCCTATGAAACGGCAAAGCGCGCATTCCAGACGGCGTTGACGATGGAGACTCATCAGGCGGCCGTCGCCGCCCTCGAAGACGTGGAGAGCGCGCGGGTCAAGGCCGTCAAGCTGTGCGGACCGGCATTCCAGACCGAAAAGGCCATTTTTGTCGCCGGCGAGAAGGTCGTCATCAGCGAAAGGCATAAACTGGACGAACTGGGGCGCGCCAGAGCGAAGGTTCATGCGCAGAAGATTGTGGATACAATCGATGAACACATAAAAACCATGCGCGCATTGGAACGATCCTGTGAGGAAGCGGAGAGTTTTCTGATCAAGGCCCGCGAAAAAGACGACCTCGAAGAAAGCGAAAAAAAGAAACTAGGAAAGGCATTGGGCAAGATTTCCGAGATCGTCTATTCAATCGAAGATATTCGCTCAAGAGTGATAAACATTGATAAAAAACTCGAATGCAAAAACTCCATTTATTTCGATGTAAAACCCAGCGTACTTCAGGCGCGCCGGGACGGGATGGGAGATTCGACGAGCCGGGAAGTGACCGAGGAGCTCAGAAATTTGGCAAAGGCCGTCGGCAGCCAACATGGGATAGCAATTGCGTTCAAGAGCCACCAGTAGTGGCTGGCGCCAGCCGCCTGATATCATACCGGCGGCGCTTGAACGCTTCCATTGAGCGCCGCCGGTAAAACCCGACAGATCAACGCGATCGCATCACTTGCCCTTGGGGCGCTGCCTCTTGAACTCCTCGTAGGACTGGTCGGCCAACTTGCGCAGCGAGCGGCCGATCAAGGCGTATTCATACTCGTTCAGGTTCGCCAGCGACACGCGGCCCGCCGGCTGCTGGGTACCGAAGCCTTTGCCAGGCAGCAGGACGATGCCGGTTTCGTCCGCGATCCGGAACAGTAAGTCGCCGGCGCTGAACTTCGTCGTCACCCAGGCCGCGAATTTCGGGCCGTAGAGCTTGAGTGCGATATCCTCCAGATCGAGCAGCGTGTAGTAGTCCACAGCGTTCGCGTCGGTCTGCACCGGCAGGCCGAGTTCGCGGTATAGCGCGGCCTCGCGCCGGCGGATCACTTTCTTCAGCTCCGCCTTGTAGCCGTCATGCTCGTCCATCAGGGCGAACAGGGAGAACAGCACCATCTGCACCTGCTGCGGCGTGGACAGGCCGGCGGTGTGGTTCAGCGCCACCGTGCGGCTGTCGGCCACCAGACGGTCGATGAAGCGCAGGCTGCGCACGTCCGGTACCAGAGAGCCATAGCGGCGGTCGAGCGCGGCCTTGCGGTCTTCCGGCAGCTTGGCGAGCTGATCGTCGAAGGCGTTGTTCTTGTGGATCGCGATAACGCCCAACCGCCAGCCCGTCGCCCCGAAATACTTGGAGAAGGAATAGACCAGCATGGTGTTGTAGGGGCAGGTCGCGAACAGAGACCGGAAATCGTCGGCGAAGGTGCCATAGACGTCGTCGGTCAGGATGATCAAGTCGGGCCGGTGATCCCGCACGATGCCGGCGACCCGTTCCAGGCTGCGGTCGTCCATCTTGACCGAGGGCGGGTTGCTGGGATTGACGCAGAAGAACACCTTGATCGCCGGGTCCTTCAGCTTGTCCAGCTCGGAATCCGGGTATTGCCATTCCTGTGCGGGATCGGCATTGATGGCGACCTCCTCCAGCCCGTACTCGTCGAGTTCGGGTATCTCGATGTAGGGGGTGAAGACGGGCAGGCCGATGGCGACCTTGTCCCCTTTCTGGATCAGCCCGTTCTGCTTCATCGAGTTGAAGATATAGGTCATCGCTGCTGTGCCGCCCTCGACCACGAACAGGTCGATGCTGTCGGACGGCAGGTAGCCGCCGACCATCTCCTTGACGACGTAGTGCCGCACGATGTCTTCGCTGACCCTCAGCATGCGCGGCGGGACGGGGTAGTTCCCGCCCAGTATGCCTTCGACCATCTCATGCAGGAAGGCGGAGGCCGACAGGCCGAGCTGGTCGCGGACGTAGCTGAGTGCGCGGCCGAGGAACACCACGCCGTCCTGGTCACGATGGTCTGCGACATAGCGCTCGAAGCGCCCTTCAATGCCCTCGATCCTAGGCAGGCCGCCGATACCGTTCGGCATGTAGGAGAAGGTCAGCTCCGCCTCCGTGACGGCGAACAGGCCCAGCCGGAAGAAGGCCCGGCGCGGCAGCGTCGCCAGGAAATTCGGGTTGCCACGCCCGGCGTTCAGCATCAGCCGGTTCTCCCGGCTGGAGGCGAGCTTGATCAGCTCATCCTTCAGTTCGAAGGGGCTGAGTTTCGCATACTGGCTGTAATCGATCGTACCCATGGATGAATCTCCTGGTCCGGATTACACGAAGGCCACGACAAGGGGGCCCAGCAGCGTGAGGAAGACGTTCGCCAGCGCATAGGTGATGGCGAACGGAACTGTCGGGATGGAGTTGGCGGCCTTGTCGAGCACTTCGCCGAAGGCGGGGTTGGCGCTGCGCGCCCCAGCAAGCGCGCCGGCGAAGATGGCCGTGTTGTCGTAGCGCAGCAGGTAGCGGCCGACGAGCATGGTGATGATCATGGGCAGGATCGTCACGACAACCCCGATGAAGAAGATGGACAGCCCGCGGTCGGCGATGGTGCTGATCGCCTGCAGGCCGGATTGCAGGCCGACCACGGCGACGAAGCCGGCCAGCCCCAGGTCGCGCAGCAGCGTGGAGGCCGGCGTCGGCATGTTGCCGATGGTGAGGTTGCGGGTGCGGTACCAGCCGAACAGCAGGCCGGAGAGCAGAGCGCCGCCGCCGCTGCCCAGCGTCAGCGGGATGGAGCCGATGCGGATCACCGCCAGGCCGATCAGCAGGCCGAGCGCCAGGCCGAGGCCGTGGAAGACGAAGTCCGTCTTGTCGCTGGGTATGATCTCCGTGCCAACGTTCTTGGCCACCCGCTGGACGTCCTCGCCGGTGCCGTAGAGCGTGGCGACGTCGCCGGCTTCGATGAGCGTGTCCGGGGCGAGCGTCAGCGGCGTGCCGTTCCTCTTCACGCCGGTCACATAGACGCCGTGGCGCAGGTCGCCGGCTGTGACATCGCGGATTTGGGCTACGGTACTGTGGGTATAGGCGGGGTTGGTGATCGCCACGTCCCGCATCACCATGATGACATCCATGCCTTGCGAGGATTGCAGTTCCGGGCCGAGGGTTTCGGCAAGGCCGACCACCCCGGCACGCCGCCCGACCAGCAGGACGATATCACCCGATTCCAGACGAAGATTCGGCTGCACGCCGATCAGTGTCCCCTTGCGCTTCACGCGCTCGACGCTGACGGGGCTTCTGGTCGATACTGCTTCGATCTGCGTCACCGTCCGGCCCGTCGCCTGTTCGATGCGATAGAGGCGGCCGACAAGGTCCGGCATGGCGTACTCCTCGCCGCGCGCCAGAAGGCGGGCACCGGCCAGCATCGCCGATTCCGCCTTGATGGCGTCGTCGCGGATGCTGCGCCCCATCACCCAGGGCAGCAGGTTGACGCAGACCAGAATGGCGCCGAACGAACCGAAGATATAGGTGACGGCGTAGCCGACCGCGACGTTGCCCTGAAGGTGCTGCACCTCCTCGGCCGACAGCCCGAGCTTGCCGATGGCCGAACTGGCCGTGCCGATGATGGCCGACTGCGTCAGCCCGCCCGCGGCAATGCCCGCGGCCAGTCCTTTGTCGAGACCGAACAGGCGGGCGAGGATCACGACGGTGATCAGGCCGCTGATCGCCAGCACCGCCGCCATGATGATCTCGCGGATCGAATGCCGCCCGAGCGAGCGGAAGAACTGCGGGCCGCTTTCGAAGCCGACCGCGTAGATGAACAGGGCGAACAGGATGGATTTCACGCCGTTGTCGATCGACACGCCGACTTGGCTGATGACCACGGCGACCAGCAGCGAGCCGGCGACGCCGCCGAGCTGGAACTTGCCGAACTGGAACTTGCCGATCCAGTAGCCACCAGCCAGGGAGAGGAACAGGGCAATCTCAGGGGCCTGATTAAGGATGAAGTGAAGCCACGACATAGGCTTTCCTTCCATTCGAGCCGCTGGAGGAGTGCGAGTAACGGGGGAAGCGCAAGTGACGAGGGAGTTAGGAGAAGTTTTCCCGGATCAAGGAGAGCACATCCGGAGCATTTGGGCTCAGGCAGCCACATTGAACGATCAATTTTGGGTGGTATACACGGGAAGCTCGCTGTCCAAGAGCGTATAAGAAAAATGGCTTTTGGCTGCTTATAGATGTGTCAAACGCTGTTCAGCACCGCGTACGGCTGGGCAAGTGGGGTATTCATCTCGGACAGGTCGTATTACCGTTTCTTACCCCTCATGCAACGCCCTTGCAGCCAAGGCGACCTCACCCCACCGCATAATCCCTGAGCCGCACCGGCTGCCGCCGCGCCCCCCAGGTCCCCGGCTCCGCCTCGAACACGCCAGCCAGCGGCGTGCGGCACCGGGTACACGCCCCGGCCTCGTCCAGGTTCCAGTCGGACAGGGTGTAGCCGCTGCGCCCGATCAGCACCTGCCCGCAGCACGGGCACAGCGTGCTGGAGCGTTCCAGGTCCCGGACGTTGCCGACATAGACGTGCTGCAACCCGTTCCGCTTGGCGATCTCCCGCGCGCGGATCAGCGTGCCGTGCGGCGTCCAGTCCTTGTCCCGCATCTTGTAGTCGGGGTGGAACGCCGTGAAGTGCAGCGGCACGTCCGTACCCAGGTTCCCGCGGATCCAGCCGGTCATCGCGTCCAGCTCGGCGTCGCTGTCGTTCTCGCCGGGGATCAGCAGCGTGGTGATCTCGAACCAGACGTCGGTCTCGTGGCGGAGGTACTTCAGCGTGTCGAGGACCGGAGCAAGGTGGGCGCCGGTCACCTTGTGGTAGAACGCCTCGGTGAACGCCTTCAGGTCGACGTTGGCGGCGTCCATGTGCCTGTAGAACTCGACCCGCGGCTCCGGGCAGATGTAGCCGGCGGTGACCGCCACCGTCTTCACGCCGCGCTCATGGCAGGCCTGCGCCACGTCCACCGCGTATTCCAGGAAGATGACGGGATCGTTGTAGGTGAACGCCACCGAGCGGCAGCCGGTGTCGGCGGCGGCCCGCGCAATGGTCTCCGGCGTCGCCGCGTCGGCCAGCGTGTCGGTCTCGCGGCTCTTGGAGATGTCCCAGTTCTGGCAGAACTTGCAGGCCAGGTTGCAGCCCGCCGTGCCGAACGACAGGATCGGCGTGCCGGGCAGGAAGTGGTTGAGCGGCTTCTTCTCGATGGGATCGATGCAGAAGCCCGACGAGCGCCCGTAGGTGCTGAGCACCAGCCGGTCGCCCCGGCGCTCGCGCACGAAGCACAGCGCCTGCTGCCCGTCGGACAGCTTGCAGGCGCGCGGGCAGAGGTCGCACTGGATGCGCCCGTCGTCGAGCGCGTGCCAATAGCGTGCGGGAAACATCTGGGCCATGCTGATACCGAAACGTGCGGAAGGGCGGCGCTTTCTCGTCCTCGCCCCTGGAAATCATCGCTGGAGACACCGACATTCGGCCTATCCCCGATTGCTTAGATGGGCATTGCGCCGTCCCATGTCCAAGATGATGTCCAACATGACGAATCTGCGCACGCCGGCCGTGGCGGGCGCCTTCTATCCCGCTGACCCGGCGGTTTTGGACCGCATGGTGGATGACTGCATGGCAGCCGCCGACGTTCCGCCGGTCCCCGCCAAGGCGATCATCGCGCCGCACGCCGGCTACATCTACTCGGGCGCCGTCGCCGGCACCGCCTACGCGTCCGTGGAGCACCTGGGCGACCGGATCACCCGAGTCGTGCTGCTGGGGCCGGCGCACCGCTGGCCGTTCCGCGGGCTGGCTGCGCCCGGCGCCGACGGCCTGGTGACGCCGCTGGGCGTGGTGCCGGTGGACCGCGCCGGCATCGACGCCATCCTCGGCCTGCCCGACGTGCAGATCCTCGACGACGCCTTCGAGGGCGAGCATTCGCTGGAGGTCCACCTGCCCTTCATCCAGCGCACCTTCCCCAACGCCGCGGTGGTGCCGCTGGTGGTCGGCTCCTGCGCGCCGCAGGCGGTGGACGCGGTGCTGCAACGGCTGTGGGGCGGGCCGGAAACCATGATCGTCGTGTCCTCCGACCTCAGCCATTTCCACGACTACGACACCGCGCGCGGCCTCGACCTCGCGGCTTCGCAGGCCATCGAGGCGGCGCAGCCGGAGAAGCTGACCGGCGACGCCGCCTGCGGCTTCAAGCCGATCTCCGGGCTGCTGCTGCGCGCCCAGGACCTGGACCTGCGCATCACCACGCGCGACCTGCGCAATTCGGGCGACACGGCCGGCGACAAGCGCCGGGTGGTCGGTTATGGCGCCTACACCCTGGAATACGCCGACGAGGCGCGCCTGACCGATGCCGAGCGCGCGCAGCTCCTCGACGCCGCCCATCAGGCGCTGGAGCATGTGGTGCGCACCGGCCGCCCGCCCGAGGTGGCGGTGGACAGCTTCCCCATGGCCCTGCGCGCCCTGCGCAAGACCTTCGTGACGCTGGAGATCGACGGGACCCTGCGCGGCTGCATCGGCACCGTCCAACCGGTCAACCCGCTGGTCCGCGACGTGGTGGAGAACACCTACAAGTCGGCCATGCAGGACCCCCGCTTCGGACCGCTGACGGCGGCCGAGCTGCCCAAGGTGGCGATCACCGTCTCGATCCTCAGCCACAACCGGCCGCTGGCGTTCCACGACGAGGCGGATCTGCTGCGCCAGTTGCGTCCGGGGTTGGACGGGCTGATCATCCGCGACCACGGCCACGGGGCGCTTTTCCTGCCGAAGGTGTGGGACGCCCTCCCCGAGAAGCGCGACTTCCTCCGCCACCTGAAGGCGAAGGCCGGCCTGGGCGCCGATGTGGAAACCGGGACGATGCAGGCATTCCGCTTCACGGCGGAAACGTTCGCGGATGGCGGAAACTGACGACCCGCGCCGGGCGCCGCCTTATGCGTCCACCTGACCGCGAAGCGCCTCGGCGATGTCCTCGCACGCCTCGTTGTACCAGCGGTTTCCTTCGTTCTCGTGGTCCGGCCGTGAACGCTCCGCCAGCGCCGCCGCCTCCTCGAAGGCCTCGCGGCGGGCGGCACGGATTGCATTCTCGACGACGCGGATCTGGTCGCCCCGACTCAAACCGAACATTTCAGACAGCGCCAATTCGGCTCGTTGCTTCGGGGTCATGCTCGGCTCCTGGTGGTAGCGCCAGACAGAACGTCACCTATGTGGCCGAATGGCGAAAACCATCCCCCTGAGGGCTGAGGAGAAGAGCTGGAAAGCGCCGTGTGCGGCGCAACAAAGCCGTGTTCAACATTTATTGTTCAACATTTATTAAGTGCAAACGTGCCATTGTAGCCTCGTAGCGGACTATCCGCGGAGGCGACATGCCCGCCGTTATGGATGCCGACCAACGCCGCAAGCTTGAAGACGCCCTGCTCCGCAAGGCGGAGGAATTTGTGCGTGCCTTGCGCCGGCTGGCCGAAGGCGGCGACCCCGATGCGGTCGAGCAGCGGGCCAACACGCTGGCGGAAATCCTGAAGGTGAAGGAATTCCCCAGCCAGCGCGCCGCCGAGTTCCGCGAAACCGCCAAGGGCATCCAGCGCAGCGCCTACCAGCTCAGCGTCGACACGCTGATCCGCGAGGCCGAGCGCAAGGGACACGCCGGCGACGACAAGGGCCGCAACGAGGTGCTGAGCAAGGCTAAGGCGCATTTCGCCAAGGCCGTGCGCTTCGGCGCTGACGAGGAGTTC
Source organism: Pseudomonadota bacterium (assembly GCA_023412175.1). Taxonomy (GTDB): domain Bacteria; phylum Pseudomonadota; class Alphaproteobacteria; order Azospirillales; family Azospirillaceae; genus Azospirillum. The sequence continues at coordinate 9,291 of JAEYOB010000565.1, forward strand.
CGCTTCGGCGTCGAGCGCCGGGTGCAGGCGGCGCTGATGACCAGCGCCGACGGCGTCGACGAGCGCACCAAGAAGGCCAACGCCCGCAAGCTGGAGATCCGCGAGAGCGGTGGCCCGAAGCCGCCCGGCGGCATCGAGCGCCGGCGCGCCTACCGTTACATCGACCCCGTGCTGACAGTGGAGATCGCCGGCCATCGCTACCGGACGGCCAACTGGTCGATCCGCGGCCTGCTGGTGGAGCCCTACCACGGCGAACTGGCCGCGAGCGCCGGCACCCGCCTGAAGCTGGACATCCATTGCGAGGACATCCCCGACCATCCGCGGGCCCGCGTGGTCGCCCATGTGGTGCGCATGGACAAGGACCGCCACGCCCTGGCCCTGGCCTTTCCGGAGATGAGCGAGGCCGTCATCGACCTCTGCCACGCGCTGAAGGCCGCCGGGATACAGCCGGAGCTGGAGCGGTAGGGGACGCATCCCCAGGGCAATCGCCTTCGGCCTCCAGGCCCGCTCTTCCCATGCAGGGAAGGGGTGCCGTTCACCGCGACGCCCGGATCTCCTGGAGGAACAGATGCACCGCGCTGCCCAGCGCCGTCGCCTCGTGCGACAGGCCCTCGGCGACGCCCAGCACCTCGTGCGCCTGGGTGCGCACGCGCGCCGCCGCGTCCGACAGGCCGGACACGAAATCCGACGCCCGCTGGGTGCCCTGCGCCGCCCGATGCGCGCTGCCGACGATCCCCTCGGTGATGGCCGACTGCTCCTCCACGGCCGATGCGATGGCGGACGCGTTGCCCTCGATGCGCTGGATGCTGCTGGTCATGATCTCCACCACCGCGGCCGTCTCCTGGCTGGCGGTCTGGGTGGCGGCGATCTGCCGGGCGATGTCGGAGGTCGCGACCACGGTCTGGTTGGCGAGGTGCTTGACCTCGCCGGCGACCACGGCGAAGCCCCGGCCGGCCTCGCCGGCGCGGCTCGCCTCGATGGTGGCGTTGAGCGCCAGCAGGTTGGTCTGCCCGGCGATGGCGTCAATGACGCCGACCACCGTCCCGATCGCCTCGGTGGTGGTGGAAAGCTGGCCGACCGTCGCCTTGACCTGCTCGGCCCCGGCGGCGGTTTCGCCGATGATGCGCGCCGATTCGGAGGTACGCCGGCAGATCTCGGCGATGGAGGTGGAGATTTCCGCCGCCGCGGTGGCCACCTGCTGGATCCCGGCCGAGGTTGCGCCCGACACCTCCATGGCCGCGTGCGCCTGGTCGCTGGCCTGCACGGCGATGCCGGTCAGCGTGCGGGCGCGGTCATGCATGGCCTTCGCCGCCGCGGCCAGCGTATCGACGCTGGCAAGCACGGTGCGCTCGAACTGCGCGGCGATCTCCAGCATGCCGCTGCGGCGCACCTCGGCAGCCTGCGCGCGCTCCTCCTCGACCCGGCGGCGGGCCTCCTCCATGGCGCGGGCGGTGGCGATGAAGACGTCCAGCGTCGCCGCCATGTCGGCGATCTCATCGGCCCCGCCCCGCGCTACCGTCACCGACAGCTCGCCGCGCGCCACCCGCTGCATGGCCGCGGCCAGGATTTCCAGCCGGGCGACGATGCCGCGGCCGACATACAGCCAGACGATGAGCACCGACAGCAGCACGCCGGCCGAGCCAGCAGGATCTGGATGGTGCTGGTGCGCTCTAGCGCCGCGCGGGTGTCGCCGGCACCGCGCGCCGCGGCACCGTCGGCGGCGGCGACCAGCGTGTCCACCGCCGCCGACATCGTGCCGGCCAGGGTGTGGT
>JAEYOB010000833.1 GCA_023412175.1 Pseudomonadota bacterium
CAGGCCGGGCGGCTGTAGCGCTCCTTCAGGCGCGAGGCGACGATGCCCACCACGCCCGGATGCCACCCCTCCCCCGCCACGAAGACCAATTCGGATTCCATGTCGGACAGCGTCTCGACATGGGCGATCGCCTCCTGCAGCACCGCGGCCTCGATGGCGCGCCGCTCGCCGTTGTGCGAATCGAGGCGCTGGGCCAGCTGCATGGCCTCGACCGGGTCGTCGGTGGAAAGCAGCCGGGCACCCAGGTCGGCCATGCCGACGCGCCCACCGGCGTTGACCCGCGGTCCCAGCACATAGCCGGCATGGTAGGCGTCGGGCCGCTCCTTCACCCCGGCGATGTCGGCGAGCGCCGCCAGCCCGGTGTTGGAACGCCGCGCCATCACCTTCAACCCCTGCGCCACCAGCGCACGGTTCAGGCCGGTGAGCGGCACCACGTCGCACACCGTGCCGAGCGCCACCAGATCCAGCCAGTCCATCAGGTTCGGCGGGTTGCGCCCCGCATAGAAGCCCGCCTCGCGCAGCGCGCGGTTGACGGCGACGACGGCCAGGAAGGTGACGCCGGCGGCGCACAGCGTGCGGTATTGGCCGTCCTCGTCCAGCCGGTTGGGATTGACGATGGCGACGGCGGGCGGCAACCGCGGCTCGGCCGCGTGGTGGTCGAGCACGACGACGTCGAGCCCGGCCTCCTCCGCCGCCTCCAGCGGCACGAAGGAGGCGACTCCGCAATCCACCGTCACGACCAGGCGCACCCCCTCAGCGTGCAGGCGCAGCAGCGCCGGGGCGTTCGGCCCGTACCCCTCGGCAATGCGGTCGGGCACGTAGATGCGGGCGTCCGCCCCGATGGCGCGGAAGAAGCGCACGAGCAGCGCCGCGGAGGTGGCGCCGTCCACGTCGTAATCGCCGAACACCGCGACGCTCTCGCCCGCCATGACCGCCCGGGCGATCCGCGCCGCCGCCGTGTCCATGTCGCGGAAGCGGGAGGGATCGGGCAGCAGGGCCTTGAGCGTGGGGTTGAGGAAGCTGTCGCACGCCTCCTCGGTGACGCCGCGCGAGGCGAGCACGCGGCCGACGATCTCCGGCAGGCCGCGGCTCTGCGCCAGGGAGCACGCCAACCGCTCGTCACAGGCGCGGGCCTGCCAGCGCTTGCCGGTGATGGAGGCGCGGACGCCGAGGAAACAGGGGATGTCGCTCATCGCGCTATGCTGCCATGGATGGGGGCCGAAGCCATAGCAGATGGGAGAGGCAGGGGGCTAGGGGCGGCCCCCTCCCCTGCGGCGGCAACGGCGACGCACGAGAAAGGGGCCACGCTGACGCGCGGCCCCTTCCCTTTGGATCCTTCGAGCCGAGGGAGGCGACGCCTCCCCCGCAGGACGCCTTACTTGGCGACGCCCGGCTTCTGCTTGAAGTTGTGGTGTGCCTCGATATAGCGCACGGTGCCGGACTTCGAGCGCATGATCACCGAATGGGTCACCGCGCCGCCGGGGAAGCGGCGCACGCCGCGCAGCATGGCGCCGCTGGTAACGCCGGTGGCGGCGAACATCACGTTGCCGCTGGCCAGCTCGGTCAGGCTGTACTTCTTGTTCAGGTCGGTGACGCCCCAGCGCGCGGCGCGCGCCCTCTCGTCGTCGTTGCGGAACAGCAGACGGCCCTGGAACTGGCCGCCGATGCAGCGCAGCGCCGCCGCCGCCAGCACGCCCTCAGGCGCGCCGCCCGAACCGACGTACATGTCCACGCCGGCTTCCGGCTGGCTGGTGGCGATCACGCCCGACACGTCGCCGTCGGAGATCAGCATGATCCGCGCACCCGCCTCGCGCACGCGGGCGATCAGCTCGGCGTGGCGCGGACGGTCGAGGATGCAGACCACCAGTTCCGCCACCTCGGTGCCCTTGGCCCTGGCCAGGGCCTTCAGGTTGTTGGCCGGCGTCTCGTCGAGGTCCACCAGACCCTCCGGCAGGCCGCCACCCACGGCGATCTTGTCCATGTAGACGTCGGGGGCGTTGAGGAAGCCGCCCTCCTCCGCCATGGCGACGACGGCCAGCGCGTTGGGACCGCCCTTGGCGGTGATGGTGGTGCCCTCCAGCGGGTCGAGCGCGATATCGACCTTCGGCCCCTTGCCGATGGCGGCGCCGACCTTCTCGCCGATGTAGAGCATCGGCGCCTCGTCGCGCTCGCCCTCGCCGATCACGACGGTGCCGTCGATGGTCAGGGTGTTGAGCGCCTGGCGCATGGCGTCGACGGCGGCCTGGTCGGCGAGCTTCTCGTCGCCGCGGCCCATCAGCAGCGACGCGGAGAGCGCCGCCGCCTCGGTGACGCGCACGGCCTCGAGCGCCAGGTTCCGGTCCATACCGGACAGGTCGACATGAACTGACATGGTTGTTGTTCCCCCGAACTTTCGGTCTTGCTTCTCAGAACTGCTCGATACGGATCATGCGCGGCGGCTCCAGCACGGCGGCCTGGGCGGCGATCTGCGCCAGGGCCTTCTGCATGGATGCCTCGTTGGTGTCGTGGGTGGTGAGCACCACCGGCACCGCCTCGCCGGGCGACCGGCCGCGTTGCAGGAAGCTCTCCATCGACACGTTGTTGTCGCGCAGCACCGCAGCCACCTCCGCTATCACGCCGGGGCGGTCCACGACCATGAGGCGGACGTAGTACGCCCCCTGCCGGCCCTCCATGGGCGACGGGTCGAGCCGGGCGAGGTGCGCCGCGGGAACCCCGAAGGTCGGCGTCATACGCCCGCGCGCCACGTCCACCAGATCGGCGACCACCGCCGATGCGGTCGGGCCGGCGCCGGCGCCGCGGCCGACCAGCCAGACGCGGTCCACGAAGTCGCCCTGCGCCACCACGGCGTTGAACACGCCGTCCACCGCGGCGATGGGGGCCTCCTTCGGCACCATGCAGGGGTGCACGCGCTGCTCGACCCCGTTGCGGGTTAGCCGCGCGATGCCCAGCAGCTTGATCCGGTAGCCGAGCTCCTCGGCGTACTTGAGGTCCACCGCCGAGATGTGGCGGATGCCCTCGACGTGCACGTTCTGGAAATCCACCGGGCAGCCGAACGCCACCGAGGTGAGGATCGCCAGCTTGTGCGCCGCGTCGATGCCGTCGATGTCGAAGCTCGGGTCGGCCTCGGCGTAGCCCAGGGCCTGCGCCTCGGCCAGCACGTCGGCGAACTCCCGCCCCGTGGTCCGCATCTCGGTGAGGATGTAGTTGCAGGTGCCGTTGAGGATGCCGTGCACCTCGCTCACCCGGTTGGCGGCGAGGCCCTCGCGCAGCGCCTTGATGACCGGGATGCCGCCGGCCACCGACGCCTCGAACGCCAGCGCCAACCCGCGCCCTTCGGCCTTGGCGGCGAGGTCGGTGCCGTGGTTGGCCAGCAGCGCCTTGTTGGCGGTGACCACGTG
>JAEYOB010000600.1 GCA_023412175.1 Pseudomonadota bacterium
GCGCCCACCCGGCCGCGCTCCACGGCCAGGCGCGCGACGCCGGTACCCGTGCGGACCTCCACGCCCAGGTCGCGGGCGAGGCGTTCCAGCGCGCCGGGCACCGCGCGCGTGCCGCCCATCGGGTACCAGACACCCTCGCTGGTCTGCATGTGGGCGATGGCGCACAGCACCGCCGGGGCGCCGTAGGGCGACGACCCGACATACTGCGTGAAGTGGTCGAGCATCTGCGCCACCCGCGCGTCGGGCACATGGCCGCGGATGGTGCCGGCCACCGTCGAGCCCATGCGCAGCGCTAGCACGTCGGACAGGGTGGCGGCGCTGAGGTTGCGGCGCACGTCGATGGTGTCCGTCAGGTCCTCAACCGACTTCCAGAAGAAGAACCGCTCGGAAATGCCATGCAGTCGCTCGGAGCGGGCGAGAAAGCGGCGGTAACCCTCCCCCACCCCCATGCCCGGCGCGAAACGGTCGAGGGCGCCGGCCATGGCGCCGACGTCCTCGGCAAGGTCGAGCACGCTGCCGTCGTCGAAGAAGCAGCGCCATTGCGGGTGGAGGCGAACCAGCGGCACCTCGCGGTCCAGGTCGCGCCCGGCCTCGGCGAAGATGCGGCGGAGCACGCGCGGCACGGTGAGGATCGTCGGCCCCATGTCGAAGCGGAAGCCGTCCTCCTCCAGCACCGCCGCCTTGCCGCCGAGCCAGGGGTTCTTCTCCAGCAGCACGACGCGATGCCCACGCGCCGCCAGCACCACCGCCGCCGCCAGCCCGCCCAGGCCCCCGCCGATCACCGCGATCCGGCCGTCGCTCATGCCACCTCCCCCATCAGCGCCTTTCCCATGATCCCCGTGCGCCCGGCGTTCAGCTCGCGCCAGGGGACCGACAGCCCGAGATCCTCGGCCAGCAGGCGCGCGGTGATGCGCGCGCCCTCGAAGATCACCGGCAGGCCGCTGCCCGGATGGGTGCCGCCGCCCACGAGGTAGACCCCGTCCAGATCCTCGAAGCGGTTGCGCGGCCGGCGGTGCAGCATCTGGTCCAGGCTGTGCGCCAGATTGAAGGTGGCACCGCGGTGGAGCGCGAAATCCTGCTGCCAGTCTGCGGGTGTCACCACCCTTTCAACCCGGAGGCGCCGCTCGATGTCGCGGATGCCCAGAGCCTCCAGGCGCTTCAGCACCAGCGTGCGGTACGGGTGCTTCTCCACCGCCCAATCGACGTGGCCGCGCTGGTGCCCGACCGGCACCAGGACGTAGAGCGTGCTGCACCCCAGGGGTGCTTGGCCCGGATCGGTGACGCAGGCGTTCTGCACGTAGAGTGACGGGCGCCGCGGCAGCTCCCGGCCGGCCTCGATCTCCGCCAAGTTGCGGGCGTAATCCTCCGCCAGATAGATCGTGTGGTGGTCGAGGCCCTCCACCCGCCCCTCGATGCCCAGGTACAGCATGAAGGTCGAGCAGGAGAACTTCTTGCGCGCGATGGCCGCGTCCGACCAGCGGTGGCGCAGGTCGTCGGGCACAAGGGAGGTCATCGCCTTGGCGAAGTCGGCGTTGATGACCAGCCCGTCCAGCGGATACTCCCCTTCGTCGGTGCGCACGGCGACGGCGCGCCGGCCCTGGAAGCGGATGTGGCGGACCGTCTCGTTGAGGCGGATGTCAACGCCCAGATCGCGCGCGACCCGCGCCATCGCCTCCACCACCGCGCCGCAGCCGCCGCGCGGGTGGAAGATCCCGTGCTCGTGCTCCAGGAAGGACAGGATGGTGAACAGGCTGGGGCAGCGGAACGGCGACATACCCAGGTACTTGCTCTGGAACGAGAAGGCGAGCCGCACGCGGGGATCGCGGAAATAGCGCGCAAGGTCGGAATCCACCGAGCGGTGCGGGTACAGCCGCCGCAGCGCCTTCAGGATCGGCAGGCCCAGCAGGGCGCGCGGGCCGTCGAACGGCGTCTCCAGCACCGGGCGGAAGGCGTCGAGCTTGACGCGGTTGTCGGCGAGGAAGCGCGGCAGCGCCTCGGCGTCGGCCGGGGCGAGGCGCGCGATCTCCGCGGCGAGGCGCTTGGGCTCGGCGTGCATGCGCAACTCGCCACCGCCCTCGAACAGCAAGCGGTAGAGCGGGTCAAGGCGGGTCAGCTCCACCTCCCGATCCAGGCGCCGGCCACAGGCGGCGAAGATTTCATCCAGGATGCGGGGGTAGAGGAAGAAGGTCGGCCCGGTGTCGAAGCGGAAGCCATCCAGCTCCAGCGCCGCCGTGCGGCCGCCGACCCGCCCGCGCCGCTCCAGGACGGTGACCTTGGTGCCGGTGAGCGCCAGCAGCATGGCCGCCGCCAATCCGCCGGGCCCCGCCCCGATGATGACCAGACGCCGATGCATGCCCTTGTTGCCGTCTCCGTGCGCGCACAGCTTCCTTGCGCTGAAGACCGACATGGGCCGGAGATGGACCGCGACAACGCACCCTGTACCAATGATAGCGACTCAAATCTATTCACGGGCGGCGCTCGTATAAGGCAGGCGGCCTGGGCCGCCGTGCCCGTCGCCGAACGGCTGCGCGCCGTCCGCGCGCTCCGCCGGCGCATGGCGGCAGAGGCG
>JAEYOB010000634.1 GCA_023412175.1 Pseudomonadota bacterium
GGCGGACGCTGGGTGAAGAAGTAGCGTTTACGGGAACGGGCAGTGGTCCGCCGTCACCTCGACGAAGGACCGCTGCCCGGCCGCGAAGGTGAAGCGATGCTCGGTCTGGTCCACCACGACCGACTGGTGCAGCGGCAGCGGCCCATCCACCACCGTTTCCTTGCCGCTCTGGGTGACGATGCGGATGCGGACGGGCTGGGCCGGGTCGAACCAGCTCTCCGGCTGGCCCTGCGCGTTGCGCGCCGAAATGCCTTCGCCGGTCACCGTGATGGTGCCATTGCCGAAGGTGGTGGTGCGGTTGCCGGCCTTGAGGAGAGGCGTCGACAGCACGAATCGCTTGCTGTCCGGCTGCTGGCAGTTGCGCGGCGTCTGCGCCTGCTCGATGACGAAGGCGAGGCGCGCCGGGTCGAGCCCCGCCGACAGCCGCTCGCCCACCAGCTTGCTCAGCCGCGCCAGTTCACCGGTCGGCACCTCGCGCTTCATGCGCGCTTCTGCCTCGGCGGCGCGGGCCTCGGCGGTCCTGGCGGCGTTCTGCATCTGGCTGGCGAGCAGTTCCAACTCCGCCTTCTGGCGCGACAGGGCGGAGACCTCTTCGCGCAGGCTGGCGTCACGGCCCTTCATCTGCTCGACCCCCATCTGGTACGCGAACAGCCCGGTGCCGAGCAGCAGGGCCAGCAGCAGGCCAAGCTTGATGAATCCGGCGAAGAACCGGCGCCGGTAGCGCTTATCGTAGTCGTATCGGCCAAGAGAGGACATGGGCGTGTCTGAGGGTCCTATGGGGCAGGGCGACTCGGAAAGGCCGCGGATGGGACCTAATGGCTAACGGCATAGCCGGCGCGTTTCAACCCTGTATGGCCGTGTCCGACAGGGATCACGGCCGCTTGCGTCGGTCCGCTCCGGCTGTGTTAGGAATGCAGTGGCGTGCAAAACCTGCGGAAGCGACGATGAAGGCCCTGCTGCTGGACCGTGACGGGGTGGTCAATGTGGATCACGGCTATGTCTGTGAGGTGGAGCGATTCACGTTCATCGACGGCATCTTCACGCTGACCCGCCGGGCAATGGATCGCGGCTACCGCATCGCCGTCATCACCAACCAGTCCGGCATCGCCCGCGGCTATTACACGGAAGGCCGGTTCCTGGCGCTCAGCCGGTGGATGGCCGGGCAATTCGAACGGCACGGCGTTACGCTGGCGGGCGTGTTCCACTGCCCCTACCACGCGGCGGGCTCCGTCGCCCCGTATGCGCGCGAGAGCTACTGGCGCAAGCCCAACCCCGGCATGATCCTGGAGGCGCAGCGGCGCCTCAACCTCGATCTCGGGTGCTCGCTGTTTCTGGGCGACCAGCCGTCCGACATGGCGGCGGCGCACGCCGCGGGTGTGGGGACCCGCGTGCTGCTGGCGCACGGCGGGACGGCGTGCGGCCACGCCGACCGCATCGTGACGGGGCTGGCCGAGGTCGAGCCGCTGCTCTGACGAAGGCGCTCAATGAAGCGTTAGCTGGAGGAGCCGCCGAACAGGCCGCCGAAGCCGGGCGTCCGGACTTCGCCGAGGTTCTTGAAGACCAGCCGGAAGAACAGGGTGTTGCCGTTCTTCACGTCGCCGACCACATCGGTGAAGTCGCGCCGGGCAATGGTCTGGAACGTGAAGCACTCGTCCTGATAGGTCAGCAGGCCCAGCGTCGCGCGCGGCCCCGGATCCGGGCGGAGCGACTGGATGTGGTGGACGCCGACCGACCAGCGCGGCGCGAACTGGGAATTGATCCCGATGGTCGCCTGCTCAAGCTCCGACCGGGTGACCCCGAAGCTGTCGGTCGTCTGGTCCAGGTAGGTATAGGCGGTGGACAGGCTCAGCATCGGAGTGCCGGCCGTGGCGGTCAGCGAGTGACGTCGGAAGCGCAGCGACTCATGGTCGGCGCGGAATCCGTAGTTCAGGTCGAGCCATGAGGCCGGCGACAGATTCAGACGGCCCACATAGTCCGACCGGCGGTCTTCCAGGCCTGACCCCACCGGGAACGAGGTATCGCGGTTGAAGCGGTAGCTCTGGCCGAGGAAGAGGCTGGCCGATCCCTGCTTGTTCCCGTAGATCGCCGTCCGCAGGCCGTAGGTGATGCGCGTTCCGCCCTCCAGCCGGTCGATACCGGGGAATCGGCTGGGAAAGAACAGGTTGGCCTGGTCGAACTCGACGTCCAGGCTGTCCTCGTTGGGGACGGTCGGATCGTCGCTGGTGTTCGGCGCCGAGGTCAGGGCAACGATCGGCTCGATGAGCTGCTGCGAGCTTTCGCCGTAACGGACGAACGGGTAGCGCACCGTCACCTGGCCCTGGGGGAACAGGCGGAAGCTCGACGTCGATTCGCTTTCGATCTGGGTGGTGTCCGGACGATCATAGTGGCTGGCGCTGTAGCCGACGGCCAGGACACTGACATCGAAGGTGGTGACGAAGCCGATGTTGGAGACCACCTCGCGCCGCCAGCCGGGCTGGACGTGGAAACGCCGGGTGCTGGTGCCTTCCGAGCGGTAGAGGGACAGGATGCCCGAATCGAGCGACCAGCGCCCGCCCAGCAGGCTCCCCGGTTCACCCAGCGCGTTGTACACCGCCAGCGGACCGACGATGGGTTCCTCGACCGGGTTGCGGTAGCGCAGATCCTGCCAGCTGTACGCGCTGACCGCCGCGTAATTGCGGCCACGGAACCCCTCGACGAAGGCGCGGCTGGTCAGGAAGTCGTCGTGGACATCGTAATACTTGCGCAGATAGGTCTCGTCGCTGGCGCGGCGCACGTTGAAGCCCGCGCGCCAGACGTCGTCGATCTCGAACAGGCCCCTGGCGAATATGTGGCCGCGCAGCTTTTCCTTTTTCGGGCCCGAGGGATTGTCCAGGCCGTTCGGCATCTCGCTCTGGGTACCGCTGCCGCTGAGGGTGACGCTGCCGCGCTCGAAGCGCTTGCGGTACTCGCCGCCGAGCAGCAGCCCCTGCTTGCTGAAGGCACCGACCTCGACCGTGGCGTCCTGGTCGGGCGCGATGTCGATGTAGTAGCGCGGCCGGATGAAGACGCCGAGGTCGCTGCCCACGCCCACCAGCGGCGTCAGGAAGCCGGTCTTGCGGTCCACCGAGGGGTCCGGCTGCGACAGGTAGGGCGTGTACGCGACCGGCACGCCGAACATCTCGAGGACGGCGTCCTTGTAGCGGATCTCGCGCTCCTCCTTGTCGTGCACGACACGGACGGCGCGGATCTGCCACAGCGGCGGCCGGGTCGGATCGCTGAGGCACAGTTCGCAGGGGCTGTAGACGCCACGGTTGAAGCGCAGGATGCGCTCGCCGCGCCGCTCGGCCTCGTTGCCCGCCATGCGGCTGTTGTCGGTCATCAGCACGCGCAGGTTCTCGACGAACGCGTCGCGCATGTCGTCAGTCAACTCGGCGTAGTCGGCGAACAGCACGTCGCCCGACGGCTCGACGATGCGGATGTTGCCCGACGCCGTCACCACGCCGGTCTTGCGGTTGTAGGTGACGCTGTCGGCACGCACGGTGCGCAGGTTCTGCGACAGTTCGACGTTGCCGCGTGCGGTGACGGTGCCCTGCTGCTCGTCGAAGGTCACATGGTCGGCCGAGAGCAGGACCGGCTGCTTCTGGTCGTTGGCGCCCTGCGCCTGAGCTGGCGATACGGTCACCACGCCGCACGCGACCATCATTCCGATGAGGCCGGAGAGGAAGGCGACGCGGCGCTGCTGGCGTTTCGTCGTGCGGGTCTTGCGGCGGGGCCGGGACGGCCGGCTGTGCGAGCGGAGCATACCCGAACGTTTGAGGTAACGGTGCCGTCAAGTCAACGGTTTCAGGGATTTTCCCGACGACCGGTGCGTGCGGGCAACGCGCCGGCCGCGGAATCCGCGGCCGGCGTGCGTCAGGCGAAGGCCTTGAAGGTGATCAGCGTGAAGGTATCGCGCACGCCGGGCAGCGTCTGGATCTTCTCGGTGACGAATCGGCCGATGTCGGTGTCCTGCGCCAGATAGCACTTCATCAGCAGGTCGTACTGGCCGGAGATCGAGTGGACCTCCGACACTTGTTCCACATCCTGCACAGCCTCGTCGGCGACCTGATAGGCCTTGCCGAGGTCGCACTTGACCATCACGAAGATCGTCTGCACCGCTCAGCCCTCCTGTCCGGTTTCGGGAGCGGACGCCGGGCGCGGCCGGGCCAGACGCTGCATGAACGCCGGCATGTGGTCGCCGAAACCGACGACCGGAACGTCGTCGTCCTCGTCGCGGCGGCGGCGGCGGTCGCGATCCCGCTCCCGGCTCCGATCCTGATCGCGATACCGATCCTGATCGCGGTCACGGCGAAGCGAGGGCGGCTCGGCGCGCTGCGGCTGGAACGCGGGCTCGGCAACGGCGGCTTCCGCACGCTCCCGCTCGACACGTTCGGGGCGATCCGCCCGTTCGCCGCGGTCGCCGCGCACGCGGTCAGTGCGTTCGCGGGTTTCGCGGCGCGGCTCGCGCCCTTCGTCCTTGCCGCCGCGGCGGCGCCGACGGCGGTCACGGGCGCCTTCCTCGTCGAACGGCGGGCTTTCCAGCCCGTCGATGGCGATGACGGGAATTTCCTTGCCGATCAGCCGGCCGATGGCGCCCACCTGCTTGCCGTCGTCCGGCGTCGCCAGGGTGAAGGCGCGGCCGGAACGGCCGGCGCGGCCGGTGCGGCCGATGCGATGGACGTAGTCCTCGGCGTTGATCGGCACGTCGAAATTGAAGACGTGGCTGAGACCCTGCACGTCCAGGCCGCGGGCGGCCACGTCGGAGCAGACCAGCAGGCTGATGTCGCCGCGCTTGAAAGCGTCCAGCGTCTCCATGCGCTTGGGCTGCGCCATGTCGCCGTGCAGCGCCCCAACATTGAAGCCATGGCGTTCCAGCGACTTCTGGAGGACCGCCACGTCGCGCTTGCGGTTGCAGAAGATGAAGGCGTTCTTGACGTCCTCGGTGCGCAGCAGGTGGCGTAGCGCCTTGCGCTTGTCCTCCTCGTGCACGATGGACAGCGCCTGGGTCACCGTCTCGGCCGGCGAGGCGGGCGGGGCCACCGTCACTTCGCGCGGGTTCATCAGGAAGGCGTCGGCGAGGCGGCGGATCTCCGGCGGCATGGTGGCCGAGAAGAACAGCGTCTGCCGCATCTTCGGCAGGAAGCCGACGATGCGCTCGATGTCGGGGATGAACCCCATGTCGAGCATACGGTCGGCCTCGTCGATCACCAGAACCTTGATGTCGTTGAGCATGATATTGCCGCGCTCGATCAGGTCGATCAGGCGACCCGGCGTGGCGATCAGCACGTCGACTCCGCGATCAAGCCTCTTCACCTGCTCGGTGAACTGCTCTCCGCCGATCAGCAGCGCCATGCTCAGCTTATGGTACTTGCCGTACATCTCGAAGCTGTCGGCGACCTGCGCCGCCAGCTCGCGCGTCGGCTCCAGGATCAGCGAGCGCGGCATGCGCGCCCGTGCCCGGCCGCTGGCCAGGATGTCGATCATCGGCAGGGTGAAACCGGCGGTCTTGCCGGTGCCCGTCTGCGCGCAGCCAAGAACGTCGCGCCCTTGCAGGACCCAGGGGATAGCCTGTTCCTGAATCGGCGTTGGCGTGGTGTAACCCTTGTCCTCGATGGCCCGGAGGACTTCAGATCCAAGCCCAAGTTCAGAAAAAAGCATTCACCCGGTTTCTGTCTGGAGAACGAAAAGCCTTGGCCGCGAAGCCAATCGATTAGATGGGATGGGAGAATATGAAGTCAAACTACGCTGTCAACATGTCTGTGATGTCGGAGGTGCGATTTATCCCCACCGGATGGACGGGTTGGCGGGCACCGCCCTTCGCGCTACGGTTCCGGCCAATCGGAATCAGGAGGAATGCCATGCTGCTGTCCCCGGAGCGCTCCGCGCTCGTCGTCGTCGATGTGCAGGAACGGCTGGCGCCGGCCGTGCATGCCAGCGACCGCGTGATCCGAAACGTCGGAATCCTGCAGGACTCGGCCCGCAGCCTCGACATCCCCATGCTGGCGAGCGAACAGTACCCGCGCGGCCTGGGCGTCACCGTCCCCGCCATCCGCGAGCGGCTGCCGGACGATGCCGTGGTGGAGAAGATCCATTTCTCCTGCACCGGAGAGCCCGGCTTCATGCAGCGTTTGGATGCCTTCGGGCGCGACCAGATCGTGCTGACCGGCATGGAGGCGCATGTCTGCGTGCTGCAGACGGCGCTCGGCCTGCGCTCGATGGGGCGCAAGGTCTACATCGTCGCCGATGCCACCTCGTCGCGTGCGCCCGGCAACGCCGAGCTGGGCATCGAACGCATGCGCGAGAACGGCGTGGAGATCGTCACCACCGAGATGGTCGTCTTTGAGTGGCTGCAGCGCGCCGGCACACCGCAGTTCAAGGCGCTGAGCGCCCTGATCAAGTAAAAGGAGAAGGTGCATGAGCAAGCCGACGCTGATCCTGCTGCCCGGCATGCCGCTGGATGCCGCGATGTGGGCGCACCAGAGCGAACACCTTGCCGAGGTGGCGGAGGTGCGCGTCGGCGACCTCACCGCGCACGACTCGATGCAGGCCCTTGCCCGCGCGCTGCTGGAGGCGGCACCCCAGCGATTCGCGCTGGCGGGGCTGTCCATGGGCGGCTACGTGGCGCTGGAGGTTATGCGCCAGGCGCCGGAACGCGTCGTCAAGCTGGCCCTGCTCGACACCAGCGCCCGCGCCGATACGCCCGAGCAGACCGCCAACCGCAAGCAGGCGGTCGAGCTCGCCCGCCAGGGCAAGTACCGGCAGGTGGTCGCCGGCAACCTGCCGCGCCTGCTGCACCCCGACCACGCGAACGACCGCGCGCTTGTGGACTCGGTGCACGGGCAGGCCGAACGGATCGGCGTCGAGGGGTATGTCCGTCAGCAGACCGCCATCATGGGCCGCCCGGACAGCCGCTCCGGGCTCGCCGCGATCCGCTGTCCGACGCTGGTGGTGTGTGGCCGTCAGGATGCCATCACGCCGCCCGAGGTCCATGTGGAGATGGCCGAGGCCATCCCCGGCGCCCGCTTCGTCCCCGTGGAGGATGCCGGCCATCTGCCGCCCATGGAGCGGCCTCAGGCGGTGACGGCGCTGCTGCGGGAGTGGCTGCTGTACGCCTGACCTAGCATTCCAGCCCGCCGCAACTGTCGGCGCGTCGGGTCGGGAACAGGCTGTAGGTCATGTCGCCGATGAGGTCGCGGAACGCCGGATCCAGCGCCGACTGCGGCCGGTCCAGCCAGCCGGTGGCCGAGCTCAGCACGCCGCCACCGCGGCAGAAGGCGCCCTGCACGATGATCGGCCCGCCGGGCGGCCTGGTGGGCAGCGCCGGCCGCACGCACAGCGCCGAGTTCAGCTCGTTCTCCGCCAGATTGAAGGCCAGAACGACGCGGTAGTCGGGCCTCGCCGTCGGCCCCGGCGTGGTGGTGAAGTTGGTGCGCACCCCGAGGATGCGGTTCTGCATCATCCCCGTCAGGGACTGTCCGAAAGCTTGCGGATCGCCATTGAAGGGACTGCCGTGCACCACAACGCGCAGGTCGCGGTCGGCGGCGGCGTAGGCGACTTCCGCCAGGGTGTAGGCGGGCGCCGGCTCGTCGGCGACGACGCGTTCACCGCACGCGGCGAGCGCCAGACAGGCGGCCAGGATGATGGAACGGGAAAGCATGGGAATACCGCGGAACGGTTGCGCCTAAGGCAAGAATGGGGCGCGCTCGGCGCTGGACAAGGCGGGCTCATCCGGCGCCGAGCAACGCCTCCAGGTCGGCACCGGTGATGGCGGGGAGGTTTCGCTGGATCCTGTCGGCCGGCCAGTCCCACCACGCGATGTCCAGCAGCGCCGCCACCGTGGCGTCGTCGTAGCGCCGCCGCACCTCCACGGCTGGGTTGCCGGCGACGATGCTGTACGGCGCCACATCCTTGGTGACCACCGCCCGGGCCGCCACGATGGCGCCGTGGCCGATGGTGACGCCGGGCATGACCGCCGCCTCCCAGCCGATCCACACGTCGTTCCCAACCACGGTGTCGCCGCGGCTGGGGAACTCCGGCATGGGCGCCTGCCAGTCGGGGAAGATGGTGAAGGGATAGGTGCTGAACCCGCCCATGGCGTGGTTGGCGCCGTTCATGATGAAGCGCACGCCCGCCGCCAGCGCGCAGAACTTGCCGATCACCAGCCGGTCGCCGGTGAATTCGTAGTGGTACAGGACATTCCGGTCCTGGAAGTGCTCCGGCCCCTCGGGGTCGTCGCAGTAGCTGTAGTCGCCCACCACGATGTTCGGCCGCGTGACGAACGCCTTGAGGAACCCGACGCGCGGATGTCCGGGCATCGGGTGCGGGGCGAGCGGATCGGGGCCGGCGGTCCGCATGGGCGCGCTACACGTCGATGTCGCCTTCCAGGACGAACTTCGCGTTCTCCTGGATGAACTGGAAGCGCAACTCCGGCCGGCGGCCCATCAGGCTTTCGACCAGGGACTTGGTGCGCTCGAAATCCTCCTGCTCCTCCGGGTCGGCGGCGTTCGGCACCACCACGCGCAGCAGCGTGCGCTTGGCCGGGTCCATGGTGGTGTCACGCAGCTGCGCCGGCATCATCTCGCCCAAGCCCTTGAAGCGGCTGATCTCGACCTTCTTGTTCTTGAAGGTCTTGGCCATCAGCTCGTCCTTGTGGGCGTCGTCGCGGGCGTAGACCGACTTGCCGCCGTGGCTGATGCGGTAGAGCGGCGGCAGCGCGAGGTACAGGTGCCCGTTCTGGATGAGGCCCGGCATCTCGCGGTAGAAGAAGGTCATCAGCAGCGAGGCGATGTGTGCGCCGTCCACGTCGGCATCGGTCATGATGATGACCCGCTCGTAGCGCAGCTTGTCGCTCGAGAAGTCCTTGCCGACGCCGCAGCCCAGCGCCTGGGTCAGGTCGTTCAGCTCCTGGTTGGCCTTCATCTTGTCGGCGGACGCGCTGGCCACGTTCAGGATCTTGCCCCGCAGCGGCAGGATGGCCTGGGTCTCGCGCGAGCGCGCCTGCTTGGCCGAGCCACCGGCCGAATCGCCCTCGACCAGAAAGATCTCCGTACCCTCCGGCGCGTTGCGCGAGCAGTCCGCCAGCTTGCCGGGCAGGCGCAGGCGGCGGGTCGCCGTCTTGCGGGCAAGATCCTTGGACTGCTTGCGCTTGGCGCGCTCCTCGGCCTTCTCGATCAGCCGCTCCAGCAGCGCGTTGGAGGACGCCGGGTCGCCGGACAGCCAGTGGTCGAAGCGGTCCTTCAGCGCTGCCTCGACGAGGCGCTGCGCCTCCGGCGTCGCCAGCTTGTCCTTGGTCTGGCCCTGGAACTGCGGCTCGCGGATGAAGACGGAGAGCAGGATGCACGCCTCGCCCACCACGTCGTCCGCGGTGACCTGTCCGGCGCGCTTGTTGTTCACCATCTCGCCGTAGCCCTTCAGGCCACGGGTCAGCGCGGCTCGCAGGCCGGTTTCGTGCGTGCCGCCCTGCGGGGTCGGCACGGTGTTGCAGTAGGTGTGCGAGAAACCCTCCTCGTCCTCCGGCCAGGCGATGGCCCATTCGACGCGGCCCTGCTCGTTGGGCAGGACCACCTCGCCGGTGAAGGGGGAGGGGGTCAGCGTCTTGCGGTCCCGCAGCGCCGTGGTCAGGTAATCGAGCAGCCCGTTCGGGAAGTGCAGGGACTCCGCCGCCGGTGTCGTCGAATCCGGTGCCAGCAGGGACGGGTCGCAGCTCCAGCGGATTTCCACGCCGCGGTACAGGTACGCCTTGGAGCGCGCCATGCGGTACAGGCGGTGCGGCTCGAAACGCGCGCTTTCGCCGAAGATCTCGGGATCGGGGTGGAAGCGGACGGTGGTGCCGCGCCGGTTGATGGCGCCCTGCTTCGCCAGCGGCCCCTGCGGCGTGCCGCGGCTGTAGTGCTGGATGAACAGCTGGCGCTCGCGCGCCACCTCGATCGTGAGCTGGTCGGACAGCGCGTTCACCACGCTGAGGCCGACGCCGTGCAGACCGCCCGAGGTCTGGTAGACCTTGTTGGAGAACTTGCCGCCCGAATGCAGCGTGGTGAGGATCACCTCCAGCGCCGACTTGCCGGGATACTTTGGGTGGTCGTCGATGGGGATGCCGCGGCCATTGTCGCGCACCGTCACCGAGCCGTCGGCCCCCAGGTCCAGATCGATGCGGCTGGCGTGGCCGGCCACCGCCTCGTCCATGGCGTTGTCGAGCACTTCGGCGACGAGGTGGTGCAGCGCCCGGTCGTCGGTGCCGCCGATGTACATGCCCGGCCGCCTCCGGACGGGCTCAAGCCCTTCCAGAACCTCGATATCCTGGGCGGAATAGGTTTCGGCCTTGCGGGCCGTGTTCTCGAAAAGATCGCTCATGGCGCCGATAATAGGAATTCGGTCAGGGGTGCGCAAGCCAATGCTGTAGCCCTATCATAGCCCAAGCACCACATTTTGTGCGCGTCCTTTTCGCGGGCGCGAACGTACAGAACGGAGGGATCATGAGCGAACACACGCCGCCGGAGTTGAATTGCGGTCCGGCGCTGCGCACCATCGCCATGCCGGCCGACGCCAACCCGAACGGCGACATCTTCGGCGGCTGGCTTTTGTCACAGATGGATCTGGCCGGCGGCACCGTGGCGGTGCGGCGGGCCGGCGGCCGTGTCGCCACCGTGGGCATCGAGGCCATGACCTTTCACAAGCCGGTGTATATTGGCGACGAAGTGTCCTGCTTTGCCGTCATCGACCGGGTCGGGCGCACCTCACTGCGCGTGCGCATCGACACCTGGGTGCAGCGCCACCGCTCGGGCGAACAGGTGAAGGTGACCGAAGGAGTGTTCACCTACGTCGCCATCGGCGACGATCGCAAGCCGCGCGAACTGCCGCCGGAATAAGCGTGCCACCCTCCCCCGCGGGTGAGCGGGGGAGGGGATCGGCATCACTGTGCGTTTCCGGACGATCCGCCCGGCTGGCCGGCGCCCGGAGTCGCAGGGCTGCCCGCGCCGCCGACGCCCGAGGCGTTCTGCCCCGGCGTTCCGGCCGGAGGCGGCGGGGTGGTGGCCGGGCGCTCGGCGGTCGAGGTGCCGGCGGGCTGGTTCTGGTTCTGGGCGGTCTGGTCGTCGCAGGCCGCCAGGCCGAGGATCGCCACGGGCAGGGCGGCGAGCAGAAGCTTCGAACGCATATCAAAACTCTCCATGGTTGGTTCACGGCCACCGGCCCTGCGTGCAGCGCGGCGGCACCCTCCTCAACACGCCGCCCGCCGGGTCGTCACAGCGCCGGTTCATGCGAAGGACTCGAAAGTCCTATTACTCTGTTGCGGCAAGGGCCCAGGACCGTAAGTTCTTGGGTTTTCCGGTTTTTTCCGTTTGACGCTGAAAAACTGGTGTGATTCCATCATGTCCATGAGCATGACGAACAACATCACCGACGCCTTGAAGCGCGCGGCCAAAAGCGCGTTGCGGCAGACCATCGGCCCGGCCATCGGCGCATGCGTCGTTGGCTACTTCGTCTACTACGCCGTGCAGGGCGACCGCGGCCTCATCTCGCTCAAGCACATCGAAGGCGAAATCTCCAGGGCGGAGCAGGTGCTCGCCCAGGTGCGGGACGAGCGCGAGCGGATGGAACGGCGCGCCTCGCTGCTGCGCGCCGACCACCTCGATCGCGACATGCTGGACGAACGCGCGCGGGCGATGCTCAACCTCACGCACCCCAACGACGTGATTCTTTCGCTGCCTCCGCTCTACGATCAGGATGACGCGACAGCCGAGAAGCGGCCCAGATCAGTCAATTAACCGAAATCGAGTTAATCGCGATTTCGTGTTATATTCCAGATATTTGCAAAGCTGACGCTTGTCAGCGCCCGTACCGGGCGCTAGAACTCTCCCCGTGAGATGCGCGCGGGCTGCTAGTGCATGGCCTGCCGCAAAACCCGAGGGAGGAGTTATGGCAGCGCCCCGACGCCGTACTAAGGCGCAACCCGAGACCGTCGCTTCGAACAAGCGCTCTCCGGCTGCGACGCCCGAAGAACTTCTGCGCTACTATCGCGAGATGCTGTTGATCCGCCGCTTCGAGGAGAAGGCGGGCCAGCTCTACGGCATGGGCCTGATCGGCGGCTTCTGCCATCTCTACATCGGCCAGGAGGCCGTGGTGACCGGCGTGCAGGCCGTCCTCAAGGAGGGCGACAGCGTCATCACCAGCTACCGCGACCACGGCCACATGCTGGCCTGCGGCATGGACGCCAAGGGCGTCATGGCCGAGCTTACGGGGCGCCGCGGCGGCTACTCCAAGGGCAAGGGCGGCTCGATGCACATGTTCAGCCGCGAGAAGGGATTCTTCGGCGGCCACGGCATCGTCGGCGGTCAGGTGCCGCTGGGCACCGGCCTCGCCTTCGCGCACAAGTACCGCAAGGACGGCGGCGTGTGCACCACCTACCTGGGCGACGGCGCCGTCAACCAGGGGCAGGTTTACGAGAGCTTCAACATGGCCGCGCTGTGGAAGCTGCCGGTCGTCTACATCATCGAGAACAACAAGTACGCCATGGGCACCGCGCAGGAGCGCGCGTCGGCCGGCGAGCTGCACCAGCGCGGTGCCGCCTACGGCATCCCCGGCGTCCAGGTGAACGGCATGAACGTCCTGGACGTGAAGGCCGCCGCCGAGGAGTGGGTGAACTGGGTGCGCGAGGGCAACGGCCCGGTCATCCTGGAGATGAAGACCTACCGCTACCGCGGCCACTCCATGTCCGACCCCGCCAAGTACCGGACGAAGGAGGAGGTCGAGAAGATGCGGACGGAGTCCGATCCCATCGACCAGCTGAAGAAGCAGCTCCTCGACGAGGGCCATGCCACCGAGGACAAGCTGAAGGAGATCGACCGCGAGGTGAAGGCGATCGTCTCTGAATCGGCTGAATTCGCCCAGCAGAGCCCCGAGCCCGATCCGTCCGAGCTGTGGACGGACGTCCTGCTCGAAGCCTGACCGCAACGCAAGAAGGGGAAGCCGCGCACCGGAGCGCCGGGGCCGTCAGGCCCGTGAGCGCCCGCGCGGACGGAGGAACCAATGCCGATCGAAGTGCTCATGCCGGCGCTGTCGCCCACCATGACCGAGGGCAAGCTGGCGAAATGGCTGAAGAACGAGGGGGATGAGGTCAAGTCCGGCGATGTGCTCGCCGAGATCGAGACCGACAAGGCCACCATGGAAGTGGAGGCGGTCGACGAGGGCCGCCTCGGCAAGATCCTGATCGCCGCCGGCACCGAAAACGTCGCCGTCAACACCCCCATCGCCGTCATCCTCGGCGACGGCGAGGACGCGGTCGCCAACGTCTCCGCCATCGAGGAGAGCACGCCGAAGACCGCCGCCCAGCCGGTGGTCAAGGGCGAGGAGGCCAGGCCGGCCACGCTGCCTGCGCAAGTGACCAGCGGCCCGGCCGCGCCGCCGGCCTCGGACGAGGACAAGTTCTTCGACAAGACGGTGAAGAAGACGGTCCGCGAGGCGATCCGCGACGCCATGGCCGAGGAGATGCGCCGCGACCCCAACGTCTTCTTGATGGGCGAGGAGGTCGCGCAGTACCAGGGCGCCTACAAGGTGTCCCAGGGACTGTTGCAGGAATTCGGCGCCGACCGCGTCATCGACACGCCGATCACCGAGTACGGCTTTGCCGGCCTGGGCGTCGGCGCCGGCTTCCTCGGCCTGCGCCCGATCGTCGAGTTCATGACCTTCAACTTCGCCATGCAGGCGATCGATCACATCGTCAACTCGGCGGCCAAGACGCTGTACATGTCCGGCGGCCAGATGGGCTGCCCGATCGTCTTCCGCGGCCCGAACGGCGCGGCCGCCCGCGTCGGCGCCCAGCACAGCCAGGACTTTACGCCGTGGTACGCCAGCGTGCCCGGCCTGAAGGTGGTCGCCCCCTATTCGGCGGCCGACGCCAAGGGCCTGATGAAGGCCGCCATCCGCGATCCGAACCCGGTCATCTTCCTGGAGAACGAGATCCTCTACGGCCAGAGCTTCGACGTGCCGGAAAGCGAGGACTTCATCATTCCCATCGGCCGGGCCAAGATTCTGCGCGCCGGCAAGGACGTCACCATCACCGCCCACTCGCTGATGGTCTCCCAGGCTCTGGCCGCTGCGGAGCTGCTGGCCAAGGAGGGCATCGAGGCGGAGGTCATCGACCTGCGCACCATCCGCCCGCTGGACGTGCACACCATCGTCGAAAGCGTCAAGAAGACCAACCGGCTGGTCACCGTCGAGGAAGCCTGGCCGACCTGCAGCATCGGCGCCGAGCTGTCGGCCCTGATGATGGAACACGCCTTCGACTACCTCGACGCGCCGGTGATCCGTGTGAACGGCAAGGACGTGCCGATGCCGTACGCCGCCAACCTGGAGAAGCTCGTCCTTCCGCAGCCGGACCGCATCGCCGCGGCGGCGCGCAAAGCCTGCTACCGGTCGTAAGAGGGGGCTGACGCAATGACCATCCAGATCCTCATGCCCGCCCTCTCTCCGACCATGACCGAGGGCAACCTCGCCAAGTGGCTGAAGAAGGAAGGCGACGCGGTAAAGTCCGGCGACGTGATCGCCGAGATCGAGACCGACAAGGCCACCATGGAAGTGGAAGCCGCCGACGAGGGCCGCCTCGGCAAGATCCTCGTGCAGAGCGGCAGCCAGGGGGTGGCGGTGAACACCCCCATCACCATCCTGCTCGAAGAGGGCGAGGACGAGAGCGCGCTGGCCAAGGCCGGCGGCGGTGCTCCGGCCCCCGCTCCGGCGCCCAAGGGTGACGGCGCGGCGGCTCCGGCTCCCGCCGCTGCACCGGCC
>JAEYOB010000673.1 GCA_023412175.1 Pseudomonadota bacterium
GTCCTTCTTCGGCATCAAGGTCTTACCGGCGGTCATCCTCGGCGGGCTGGACAGCGTCGTCGGCGCGGTGCTCGGCGGGCTGATCGTCGGCCTGCTGGAGAACTTCGCCCACTACGTCGACAGCCAGTGGCTCAACTGGGGCAACATGTACGAGATCGCGCCCTTCTACGTCCTGATCGCGATCCTCATGATCAAGCCCTACGGCCTGTTCGGCACCAAAGACATCGAGCGCGTGTAAGGAGCAGCCGAGATCATGGCGACCACCACCCTCATTCCGTGCGGCGACTTCAAGACGAGCTACCGCGCCGACACCACCATCTTCCCGACCGTCACCAGCCGCAACGTTGCCATCCTCAGCATCCTGGTGCTGCTGGTGCTTCCGGCCTTCCTCGACCGCTTCTGGCTCAACCAGCTGATCCAGATCGGCTATCTGGGCATCGCGGCGCTGGGGCTGAACATCCTGGTGGGCTTCACCGGGCAGATCTCCATCGGCCACGCCGCCTTCTTCGGCTTCGGCGCCTTCGCCTCCGCCTGGCTGAACAACAGCTGGGGCATCCCGGTGTGGGCGGCGATCCCGCTGGCCGGGGTGATGACCACGGCGGTCGGCATGGTGTTCGGCCTGCCGGCGGCCCGCCTGAAGGGCCTGTACCTCGCCATCGCCACGCTGGCGGCGCAGTACATCCTGCAGGACTTCTTCGCCCGCGCCGACTGGTTCACCGGCGGCGTCGCCGGCACCATCGCCATGCCGCTGGAGCTCTTCGGCTTCGCCTTCGACACCGACCAGAGCTACTTCTACGTGGTGCTGGTCTACATGGTGGTCATGTTCGTGCTGGCGACCAACCTCATGCGCTCCCGCGACGGGCGGGCGCTGGTGGCGGTGCGCGACCACTACCTGTCGGCCGAGATCATGGGCATCAACCTGACCAAGTACAGGACGATGGCCTTCGGCATCTCCGCCTTCTACGCCGGCATCGGCGGCGCGCTCTACGCCCATTACCTGCAGTTCGTGTCGGTGGAGGGGTTCACCATCCTCTTCTCGATCCAGTTCCTCGGGATGATCATCATCGGCGGCCTGGGCTCGATCATGGGCTCGCTGATGGGCACCGCCTTCATGGTGCTGCTGCCGGAGCTGATGCAGGCGATCACGATGGCGCTGTCCGGCACCGCCATCGACCAGGCGCTCAATCTCCGCGAGGCCATCGCCTTCCTGCGCGAAATGGCGATCGGCATCGTGATCATCCTCTTCCTGGTGTTCGAGCCCGACGGGCTGGCCCACCGCTGGAAGCAGATCAAGGCCTATTGGAAGCTCTATCCCTTCTCGCATTGAGCGCGACGGGTCCATTCATCCAAAGCAAGAACAGGGGGAAACGCACATGATGAAGACTGTACTCCTCGCCACGGTCGCTGTTCTGGCGGTCAGCGGCACCGCGACGGCGCAGCAGGCGATCCGGGTCGGACACCTCGCCGACCAGTCCGGCGCCACGTCGGACGTCGGCGTGCCGTTCGGCCAGGGCGTGGCCGACGCGCTGGCGTGGCTCAACAAGAACGGCGGCATCGGCGGCACGCAGATGGCGGTGGAGACCGTCGACTACGGCTACCAAGCGCCGCGCGCCATCAGCCAGTACAAGAGCTGGTCGGCCGGATCCGGCAAGGTGGCCGCCATCCAGGGCTGGGGCACCGCCGACACCGAGGCGCTGACCGGCTTCGTCTCCAAGGACGAGATCCCGTACTACTCCGGCTCCTACTCCGGCCACCTGACCGACCCGTCGGGCAAGGGCACGCACGGCTCCAAGCCGTCGCCGTACAACTTCTTCTACGGCCCGTCCTATTCCGACGCGCTGCGCGGCATGCTGATGTGGGCGGCCGAGGACTGGAAGAAGAAGGGCGGCTCCGGCAAGCCCAAGTACGTGCACATGGGCGCCAACCACCCCTACCCGAACGCGCCGAAGGAAGCCGGCGAGGCGCTCGCCAAGGAGCTGGGCTTCGACGTGCTGCCGGCGGTGCAGTTCGCGCTGACGCCGGGCGACTACACCGCGCAGTGCCTGACGCTGAAGCAGAGCGGCGCCAACTACGCCTACCTCGGCAACACCGCGGGCTCCAACATCTCGGTGCTGAAGGCCTGCCAGACCGTGGGCGCGCAGGTGCAGTTCATGGGCAACGTCTGGGGCATGGACGAGAACGCCGCCAAGGCCGCGGGCTCGGCCGCCAACGGCGTGATCTTCCCGGTGCGCACCGCGGCGATCTGGGGCGGCGAGGCGCCCGGCATGAAGATCGTCAAGGAGATCTCCAAGGTCTCCGACGCCGGCGGCACCGCCTACCGGCCGGTGCACTACGTCTCCGGCATCTGCTCGGCCTTCTACATGAAGGAGGCGATGGACTGGGCCGCCAAGAACGGCGGCGTCACCGGCCCGAACATCCGCAAGGGCATGTACCAGAAGAAGGCCTGGGTGCCGGCCGGCCTGGAGGGCGTGTGCGAACCGTCCACCTGGACCGACGCCGACCACCGCGGCACCGACACGGTCAACCTGTACCGCGCCGTGGTGAGCGGAGACACCGGCGCGTCGGTGGATGAGCTGGTCAAGGCCGGCACCATCAAGCTGGAGAAGCTGGCGAC
This sequence comes from Pseudomonadota bacterium, assembly GCA_023412175.1. Taxonomy (GTDB): domain Bacteria; phylum Pseudomonadota; class Alphaproteobacteria; order Azospirillales; family Azospirillaceae; genus Azospirillum. The sequence goes on from JAEYOB010000673.1 coordinate 2,615, forward strand.
CGTGAACGTGCCGCGCAAGCCCGAGTGGCTGGGCTGGTAAGCAAGGCAAAGCCCCCCTCCCGCACCGGGAGGGGGGCCTCACCCGCGCACAGTAAGATTACACTCCGACCAGGTGCCGCATGACCATCGCCCAGGCCGAACTTCCCGCGGCGGCCGCCGCTCCGGCGCCGGCCAAGCCGCTGCTGCTGTCCGTCAACAACATCGAAGTCGTCTACAACGACGTGATCCTGGTGCTCCGCGGCCTCAGCCTGGAGGTCCCGCAGGGTGAGATCGTGGCGCTGCTCGGCGCCAACGGCGCCGGCAAATCGACCACGCTGAAGGCCATCTCCGGCCTCCTCAAGACCGAGGACGGCGAGGTGACGCGCGGCGACATCATCTTCGAGAACGAGCGCATCAACGGCATCGACCCCGACCAGATCGTCCGCCGCGGCATCTTCCAGGTGATGGAGGGCCGCCGCATCATCGGCGACATGACCTGCCAGGAGAACCTGCGCCTGGGCGCCTTCACCCGCCGCGACGGGCAGGTGAAACAGGACCTGGACATGGTCTACGACTATTTCCCGCGCCTGAAGGAGCGTACCGGGTTGGCCGGCTACCTGTCGGGCGGCGAGCAGCAGATGCTCGCCATCGGCCGCGCGCTGATGGCCCGTCCCAAGCTGATCCTGATGGACGAGCCGTCCATGGGCCTCTCGCCGCTCCTCGTGAAGGAGGTGTTCGGCATCATCCGCCGGCTGAACGAGGAAC
>JAEYOB010000698.1 GCA_023412175.1 Pseudomonadota bacterium
GCAGCGGCGTCTCGCGCGACGGCCGGCCGACGATCGAGCGCATGGTCACCTCGATCCGGTCATTACGGACCAAGGTGGTTTCCTGGCTCGGCAGATTGACGAACAGCACCGAGTCCGGCGCCACCTCGCGGAAGGCGCGCATCGCCTGCGCGCTCTGCCGCATCAGCCGCGCCGCCTCCTGCGGCGTGCGGTCGAGCGCCAGCCGCGTGCCGCCGCCCACCAGCCCGTCCACCTTCAGCCCCTGCCCCACCTGGAAGGCGCGAACCGCGGCGTCGATGGCGTCGTCGAAGACGCTGCCGCGCCGGTCGGGCGGGAGGTGCCCCAACTCGATCAGCCGTTCCGCCAGCCGCTCCACCCGCTCCCCGTCGGCACCCTTCTTCAGCAGCGGGCCGGGCCCGATCCGCGTGGCAGGCTGCTCCGGCTGCGCCTCCAGTTCGCCAGCCCTGCCGTCCAGGCGATCGGCCCAGGCGGCCAGCGTGGCGCGGAACGGCGTCTCGTCCGGCACCTGGGCGCCGGCCGGGCCTGCGGCGAGCAACGCCGGCACCAGGACGGCCGCCGCCAGAATGCCCACTGCGCGCACCCGCACCTTGAAGAAAACGCCCGATGCCGTCATACCCGCCTTCCTCGCCCAAGCCCCGACACGACCCCCTTGCACAGCCATTCTATACCGCCGCGCTGCGCAACGCGATCCGACGCGCGTCGAATCCGCTGTTCGGCCTTGTCGCTCAACCGCCAAGACTCCTGGCCTAAGCCCTCCTAGACGGAATGGTCAAAAATTGGTTGATAGCAGCCAAAGCCTCGCCTATACGGATAGGCGGGCCGGGTGGCCACCATATTTTGGTCTAATCCGGTTCGACATTCGTACGGCACGGGCATCGATCAGCCCGGATCTGCCATCGCTTCCAAGTCTTTTCGTCGCCTGGATATTGATTGAGGGTGGGCATGCGCTTTGGAGACGAGGACGATTCCGTCCCGACGATCGGACGCCGCGGCTTTCTGAGCTTCGGCCTTGCCGCCCTGGCCGCGGCGGCTGCTCCTCCCCTCCTCTTTCCGGCGACAGCCGAGGCCGCATCCCTGAGCGGCGCTTCGGTACGGCGGCTCGCGCTGCACAACATCAACACCGGCGACCGCTTCGACGGCGTGTACTGGGCGAACGGCGCCTACCGCCCCGAAGCGCTGCGCAAGCTGGACGTTCTGCTGCGTGACCACCGCGCCCAGCAGATCTGCCGCACCGACCCGCGCCTGTTCGACGTGCTGTGGGAAGTGCGCCAGCGCCTGGAGTCGACGGAGCCTTACCAGGTCATCTGCGGCTACCGTTCGCGCAAGACCAACGCCCTGGCACGGCGTCGGAGCCGCGGCGTCGCCAAGGAAAGCTATCACACCCGCGGCATGGCGGTGGACGTGGTCCTGCCGGAACGCAACCTGAAGGGAATCGCCCAGCAGGCGATGGCCCTGGAGGCAGGCGGCGTCGGTTACTACCCGCGCTCCGGCTTCGTTCACATGGACGTGGGCCCGGTCCGCCACTGGTGATCGGGCGCAAGCAGGCACAGCACAAAGCGGACGCGTCGACAGGGCCGCGGCGGAGCCGCAACCGGCACCGGCAGCGCCCCCTCAATCATCAAGCTTCGGTCTTGTTGGTCCGGTAGATGTCGGCAGGATCCCACACGGCACCATGCCGGCGGCGCCGACGCCGCTCAGCGGATTCAGCGGGTTCGACAATGCGCAGCGACACCGTCTCGGTCTGGGGCGGCCGCCCTTCCCCCTCGTCTCGCATCTCGCTCAGGCTCGGCGACAACGCGCCCAGCAACGCCAGCATCTCATCGGCAACGACTGGCGGGGCGGCCCGCCACAAACGCAGCAGCCGAGCCTCGCGCCGGCTGATCACACTCCCATCGCCCTCGCTCTCCGGACGCGCTTCGAAGCAGGGCGGACGCGCTTTGGTGTACGGGTCGTCATAGCTGTCAAAGAAGAAGTTCACCGGCACCTCGAGCACTTGACTGAGACGATACAAGGTACCGGCGGAAATGCGGTTGGATCCGCGTTCGTATTTCTGCACCTGTTGGAAGGTCAGGCCGATGGCTTCGCCCAATCGCTCCTGGCTGTATCCCAGCAATGTCCGGCGCATTCGCACCCGCTGCCCGACGTGCGTATCGACCGACCATGACTCGGGCGAACCTCGCCTGCCTTTTCTGAGTGTGTTCTCTTCGGTCATCGGCCAACACCCTTGCGCTTCGCTTCGAACAAGCTCCACCACTCGAAATATCGGTAATTCTTGCCATGCCCGCCCGGTGTAATCAAGGGATTTTGGGTAAAAGGAACAATTCAATCAACACGCACCCTCCACGATAACTTCGAAATGGAAGATGTCAGACTTTTAAAGACTTGGAAATTTTGGAACACATACTCGCCATTTCAGTTGCCAAACCGGCCATCCGACCTGATCAAAGCAAATCATTCCGCTCTACCAGCAAAGTTAATCTTTGGTTAACGGATGAACTTCAACCGCTTACAACGCTGATCCGAGCAACAAACGGGCAGGGTTGCTTAGAGATCGCCCGCTTTCCTCACAAAGGAAACTTCTCTGTCGCATTGTCATGCTGGAAACGCTCTGATAATCAGAAACCGTATACATAACGACGGCCGGCCCTACTCGCGGGGAAAACACACCGGCACGGAAGAGCCAATCGCAGAATGGAGAGGACACCATGCGGGGGAGCAGTCTGGCCGGCCGGTTCAAAGTGGGGACTCGCATTTATTTCGGCTTCCTGTCGGTCCTTCTGCTTCTGGTCGTGGTGGTCCTGGTCGGGGCGCGCGGCCTCACCTCGGCGCGCGAGGGGTTCGACGACTATGCGGCGGCGAGCGACGACGCCCTCCGAATCCTCACCATCGACCGCAACGTCGCCGGCATGCGGCGCATCGTCCTGTCCTTCCAGGCGTCCGGCGACCGCAAGCTGGTGGACCGCGTGGGCGAGATCCAGGCCGATCTGGGGCGCGACCTCCGTGCCGCCCTGGCATCCGCCAACCATCCCGAACGGCGCGCCAACCTGGAGCGCATGACCCGCCTGTTCGAAGACTATTCGGCCAGCTTCACCACGGTGGTGGACTTGCGCCAGCGCCGCGACCGCCTGATCCGGGAACAGCTCAACCCGTCCGGCAGGAAGCTGCGCGAGCTTCTCCAGGAGATCACGCACGCGGCGATGGCCGACCAGGACATGGCCGGCGGCGCCCGCACCGGACTGGTGCAGGAAGCCCTCGGCCTGGCGCGGCTGACCGTGCAGCGGGTCGTCGACGAACCCACGGACGCGCTGATCGACGACGTCCGCAAGCGCACCATGCCGGCCTTCCTGAAGGGGCTGCGCGACCTGTCCGAGCAGACCACCGACCCGGCCCGACAGCGCCTGCTGCGCGAGGCGGAGCAGACCGCGCCGCTGTTCACCCGCAGCTTCGAGGACACCGCCGCCGTGGCGCAGGAATCGGACCGGACGATCACCGCCATGGCGGCCCTGGCGGCGGAGTTCGGCGACCTCGCGGCGGCCACCGTGCGGTCCGAGAACGAAAGCCGCACCGCCACCTTCGCCGCCAGCACCACCGCCATGGACACCACCATGGCCACGGACCTCGCCATTGCGGTGGCCGCGGTTCTGATCGGGCTTCTGATGGCGTGGGTTGTGGCGCGCTCGATCGTCCGGCCGGTGCGGGCGATGACCGAGACGATGACCAACCTGGCGCATGGCGACCTGACGGTGACCATCCCGGCGCTGGCCGACAAGGACGAGATCGGCGAGATGGCGCAGGCGGTGCAGGTGTTCAAGGACAACGCCATCGAGAAGCAGCGCATGGACGAGGCCGAGCGGGCGCGGCTGGAGGCCGAGCGCCAGGCCGCCGAGGCGCAGCGGGTGCGCGAGCGGGCGATCGGCCAGGAGATCACCGCGCTGATCGACGGCGTCTCCAAGGGCGACCTGTCGCGGCGCATCGACCTCGCCGGCAAGGACGGCTTCTACCAGACCATGTCGGAGGGCATCAACCGCCTCACCGACACCGTCGAGGGCGTCATCGCCGACCTCGGCGCGGTGCTCGGCGCGCTGGCGCAGGGCGACCTCAACAGCCGCATCGAGCAGGACTACCAGGGCGCCTTCCAGCGCCTGAAGAGCGACGTCAACGCCACCTCGACCAAGCTCGCCGAGATCGTCGGGCAGATCGGCCAGGCCGCCGACGCCATGGCCGGGGCGGCCTCCGAGGTGTCGCTGGGCTCGACGGATCTCGCCGAGCGCACCGAGCAGCAGGCCTCCAACCTGGAGGAGACTGCCGCCTCGATGGAGGAGCTGGGCGCCACGGTGCGCTCGAACGCCGACAACGCGCAGCGCGCCAACCGGATGGCCGAGGAGGCGAAGCGGGCGGCGGAGAGCGGCGGCAACGTCGCCGGCTCGGCGATCGAGGCGATGCGGCGGATCGAGGAGGCGTCGCGCAAGATCACCGACATCATCGGGGTGATCGACGAGATCGCCTTCCAGACCAACCTGCTGGCCTTGAACGCGGCGGTCGAGGCGGCGCGGGCGGGGGATGCCGGGCGCGGCTTCGCGGTGGTGGCGCAGGAGGTGCGTAACCTGGCGCAGCGCTCGGCGCAGGCCTCGAAGGAGATCAAGGGGCTGATCCTGGCCAGCGACAGCCAGGTGCACGACGGCGTCGATCTGGTGCGCAAGGCCGGTGATGCGCTGGGCGGCATCGTCTCCGGGGTGCAGCAGGTGGCGTCGCTGATCGCGGAGATGGCCTCGGCGTCGAGCGAGCAGGCGAGCGCGCTGGACGAGATCAACGCGGCGGTGGCGCAGATGGACGAGATGACGCAGAAGAACGCAGCACTCGTCGAGGAGACCACGGCCGCCGCCCAGGCGATGGCCGGGCAAGCCGGCGACCTCAAGACCCTGGTCGGCTTCTTCAAGCTGGATCAGGCGGCGTCCGCCCGCCCGGCGGCCAGACAGGCCGCGGCGCGTCCGGCGGTGCAGCGCGTGGTCAAGGCGACCCGGCCGGCCCCGGCTCCGGCCGCGCGTCCGGCGGCGGCGCCCAAGGTCGCCGCAGGCGGCACGCTGCGCCACATCAGCGACGTGCCGGACGACGATTGGAAGGAGTTCTGATCGGAACGGCGAAGGAGGGGACCGCAAGGTCCCCTTTTTCGTGCCCGCACCGTGCCCGAGCCAAAGTGCGCCCTGGACCAGCGGGGGCTGCGGGTGTTCTATATGGCTTCTGACCTTCGATGCGTTGCCCATCGGCAGGGGTGCGCCATGTCACGGAAAATCCTTTGGGTCCTGTTGATCGGCGCCGCGCTGGCGCTGATCGCCGCGCCGGCGTCGGCGCGCACGCGCGTTGGCATCGGGATCGGCATCGGCCTCCCGTTGTTCACCTTCGCTCCGCCGCTCTATGTCCCGCCTCCGCGGGCCTATTATTACCCGCCGCCGCCGGTTTATTATCCACCGCCCCCGGTGGTCTACGCCCCGCAGCCGTCCCCCAGCCTGTCCGCCACGCCCTCCGGCCCGGTCTATGTCGGCCCGTCCGGCGCCTATTGCCGCGAGTTCCAGACCTCCGCCCTGATCGGCGGCCGGATGGAGCCGATGTACGGCACCCCGTGCCAGCAGCCGGACGGATCCTGGCGGGTGGTGCG
>JAEYOB010000783.1 GCA_023412175.1 Pseudomonadota bacterium
GCGCCGTACGGCGTCGGCGGGATCGGTCTGCGGCGCATCGGGCGGCGGTCCGTCCGGCCTTGTGTCAGCCATTGCCAACGCTGTCCCCTCCTCCGGCTCGCTTCGCCATCTCCTCCTCGACCAGCGCCTTGCGGTTCAGCTTGCCGATCATGGTCTTCGGCAGCTCGCCGCGGAACTCGACGATCTTCGGCATCTCGATGGGCGACAGCTTGTCCTTCAAGAAGGCGCACAGATCCTCCTTGGTCAAGGTCTCACCATCGAGAACCCGCACATAGGCCTTCACCGTCTGGCCGCGGTACTCATCGGGCAGGCCGGCGACCACGCACTCGGCCACCGCCGGGTGCAGGTAGATCGCCTCCTCGACATTGCGCGGGTAGACGTTGAAGCCGCTGCACAGGATCATGTCCTTGATGCGGTCCACGATGAAGACATAGCCGTCCTCGTCCATGGTGCCGACGTCGCCGGTGTGCAGCCGGCCGTCCACCAGCGTCTCGGCGGTCTCCTGCGGCTTGTTCCAGTAGCCCTTCATCACCTGCGGGCCGCGGATGCAGACTTCTCCCTTCTCGCCGACGGGCAGCACGCGGCGCGGTTCCTCCAGGCTGACGATCTCGATCACCGTGCCGGGGATCGGCAGCCCGATGGATCCCGGCTTGTTGACGCCACACAGCGGGTTGCCGGTGGCGACCGGCGAGGATTCCGACAGGCCGTAGCCCTCCACGAGGATGCAGCCGGTGTTGCGCTCGAACATCTCCTTCACCTCGACCGGCAGCGGCGCGCCACCGGAGAAGCAGAAGCGGATCGACGACAGATCGAACTTCGCCAGATCCTTGTGGTGGTTGATCGCCGTGTAGATGGTCGGCACCGCCGGGAACAGCGTCGGCTTCTTGTCGTGGATGGTCTTCATGACCTGATCGAGCTCGAAGCGCGGCAGCATGATGATCTCGGCGCCGAAGCGGATGCTGAGGTTCATCACCACGGTCATGGCGAAGACATGGAAGAACGGCAGCACGCCCAGCATGCGTTCCTGGCCCGGCTTGGCGCCGACGAACCACAGCGAACTCTGCACCGTGTTGGCGTAGAGGTTGGCGTGCGTCAGCATGGCCCCCTTGGGCACGCCGGTGGTGCCGCCGGTGTACTGCAGCACCGCCACGTCCTCGGCCGGGTCGATGGCGACCGGGCTGGGGCGCCCGTCGTTGCCGGTCAGGCGGCTGAACGGAATGGTGCTGCCGTCCGTCCGCAGCGTCGCCAGTTCCTTGCGCTTGACGATGGGGAACAGCCAGTTCTTGGGGAACGGCAGGATCTCGGCCATCGGGCAGACGATGATGCGCTTCAGCACCGTCTCGTCCAGCATCCGGGCCATCTTGTCGTAGAGCACGGCGAGGTCGAGCGTCACCATGGTCTCGACGCCGCTGTCGTCGATCTGGTGCTTCAGCTCCCGCTCGGCGTAGAGCGGGTTGAAGTTCACTACCATGCCGCCGGCCTTGAGGATGCCGAAGTAGCAGATGACGTAGTAGGGCGTGTTGGGCAGGAACAGGCCGACACGGACGCCCTTGCCCACCCCCATCTCCTGGAACCCCTTGGCGGCGCGGTCGACCAGGGAGGATATCTCGCGGTAGGTGCTGCGCTTGCCCAGGAAGTCCAGGCAGGGACGGTCGGCAAACGCCCTCGCCGCCTCGTCCATCAGCTCGTAAAGCGGCCGGCTCGGCAGCGGCGCGTGGTAGTCCACGTCCTTCGGATAGGTGCGTTCCCAGGGAAAGCCGGACAGAGTCGCGGCGGCGTCGGCCATTTTTGTCCTCCCCAATGTCCATCGCCCGTTCTATGCCGGGCTTGTCGGCGAGCGAGTTCGCCATTCCCGCAGATGGGCGGCAGCCACCACGAAAACAACCCGGCGGACGGTATGCCCACGCGCGTGGGCCATCCCGGAATACACTGGCGGGAGGGATTCGTCTGTGGCTAAAATCCCCGCATGGCGTGGGGGGACGGAACCGTGCCCGAAGGCATCCAGATCACCGCCGTGGTCAAGTGGTTCGACGCCGCCAGAGGCTTCGGCTTCGTGGTGCCCGCCGACGGCTCGCCCAACGCCTTCCTCCATATCTCCGTGCTGAACCGCGCCGGCCTGCACGACGTGGCCGAAGGGACGGAGGTCGTCTGCCGCATCGTGCCGGGCGGCAAAGGGCCGCAGGTGAGCGATCTCGTCGAGGTGCGCGGCATCGTGACGCAGGGGCGCTCCCCGCCACGCCCCGAGGCCGAGGTCGCCGGCACGGTGAAGTGGTTCAAGGCGGACAAGGGCTTCGGCTTTGCGGTCGCCGACGACGGCGGCGGGGACGTCTTCATCCACAAGAGCGTGCTGCGCCGTTGCAACGTCAGCCACCTCATCCCCAACCAGCGCGTGCTCCTGCACGTCCGGGACGCCGAGAAGGGGCGCGAGGCGACCTGGATCATCCTGCTCTGACCGGCCTCACCATGCCCCGGTCGCAAAGAACCGTTCCAGCCGCGCGGTCCACGGCGCGATGTCGTGCCCCTGCGCCGCCAGCCACGCATCGTCGTGGTAGGTGTTGCGGTAGCGCTCGCCGGAATCGCAGAGCAGCGTCACCACAGAGCCGCCGCGCCCTTCCCGGCGCATTTCCGCCATCAGCTCGGCGCACCCCCACAGGTTGGTCCCGGTCGAGCCGCCCACCGCCCGTCCGATCAGCCGCGACAGGAAGCGCATGGCGGCGAAGCTGGCGGCGTCCGGCACGTCGATGACGCGGTCGATCACCTCCGGCACGAAGGACGGTTCGACCCGCGGCCGGCCGATGCCCTCGATAGCTGAGCCGCGCGCGCGGGTGAGCGTGCGGTCGCGGGTCCGCCAGCTCTCGGCGAACACCGAGTTCTCGGTATCGACGACGCACAGCCGGGTGGCGTGCCGGCGGTAGCGCAGGTAACGGCCGATGGTGGCCGAGGTGCCGCCGGTGCCCGCCCCGCTGACGATCCATTCCGGCACCGGATGCTCCTCCTGCGCGAGCTGCTGGAAGATCGATTCGGCGATGTTGTTGTTGCCGCGCCAGTCGGTGGCGCGCTCGGCGTAGGTGAACTGGTCCATGAAGTGGCCGCCCACCTCGGCCGCCAGCCGCCGGCTTTCCGCCACCACGGTGGTCGGGTCGTCCACGAAGTGGCAGCGGCCGCCGTAGAACTCGATCTGCGCCACCTTCTCGCAGGAGGTGCCGCGCGGCATCACGGCGATGAAGGGCAGCCCGAGCAGCCGGGCGAAATACGCCTCCGACACCGCGGTGGAGCCGGAGGACGCCTCGATGACCGTCGTCCCCTCCCCCACCCAGCCGTTGCACAGCGCGTAGAGGAACAGGGAACGGGCCAGCCGGTGCTTGAGGCTGCCGGTGGCGTGCGTGGATTCGTCCTTGAGGTACAAGGTGATGCCCGCCAGCGCCGGCATCTCGATGCGGATCAGGTGCGTGTCGGCGGAGCGGTTGAAGTCCGCCTCGATCTTCCGGATCGCCTCGTACGTCCAGTCACGGCCATCGGTCATGATGTGCGGGTCCCTCCTTATCTCCGGCGGCAACGTTAGGCCAGCGGCGCCAAGCATCGTTAGCGATTTCATAAGCGTTCCGATCTAGCGTCGCCGGCGCAGGAGGGGCCGGCATGCTGGAGGACGGGCGCAGCGGCGATTCGTACTACGACGCCGACTTCAAGGCGTACGTGGTGCCGGTGGTGCTCGGCCATCACCGCATCTCCTCCCGTGCCGACGACATGCTGGTGACGACCCTGGGCTCCTGCGTGGCCGCCTGCCTGCACGATCCGGTCGCGCGCGTGGGCGGCATGAACCATTTCCTGCTGCCCGGCGCCCCGGCGGAGGGCGGCATCGGCGTCGCCACCCGCTACGGCGGCGTCGCCATGGAGCGGCTGATCGGCGACCTGCTGGCCCTCGGCGCCCGCATGGAACGGCTGGAGGTCAAGCTGTTCGGCGCGGCGCGGGTGATCGACAGCAGCCTCGACGTGGGCGCCGCAAACACCGCCTTCGTGCTGGAGTTCATACGGCGCGAGAGGCTGATCCTGACCGGCCACGACCTGGGCGGCGTCACCGGTCGGCGGGTGCATTTCTTCCCCGCCACGGGCAAGGCCGTACGCCGCCTGCTGCGTCCCGAGATCGAGCGGGAGACCGTGTCGCGGGAGCTGGACTGTCTCAGGACGCTCGGTACGCCGCCGCCGGACGGCGTCTGAAGGCTTCGTCCGGATGCACCCCGGCACTTCTAAGACTATTATCCTACAGATTCCGGGCGCGATTGACAAGAGACGGGCAGCAGAAAGCCCCTCCCGGCGGGAACCGGGAGGGGCCTTTCACGCAGCGCGCCGCGGATCAGTCGCGCTTGACGGTGTCCGAGTTGAGCGCCGCCTGCGCCGCCGCCAGACGGGCGATCGGCACGCGGTAGGGCGAGCAGGACACGTAGTCGAGGCCGACCGACTCGCAGAAGGAGATCGACGCCGGATCGCCGCCGTGCTCGCCGCAGATGCCGAGCTTGACGTTCGGGCGGGTCTTGCGGCCGCGCTCCGCGGCGACGCGGACCAGCTCGCCGACGCCCTCCGGGTCGAGGGTGGCGAACGGGTCGTGCTCCAGGATGCCGGCCCGCTGGTAGTCGGGCAGGAAGCTGCCGGCGTCGTCGCGGCTGATGCCGTACGTGGTCTGCGTCAGGTCGTTGGTGCCGAAGCTGAAGAACTCCGCCGTCTCGGCGATCTCGCCGGCCAGCAGGGCGGCGCGCGGCAGCTCGATCATGGTGCCGACCATGTACTCGAAGGTCTGACCGCTGGCCTCCATGGTCTCCTTGGCGACGCGGTCGACCATGGCCTTCAGGATGTCCAGCTCCTTCTTGGTGCTGATCAGCGGGATCATGATCTCCGGCAGCACGGTCTGGCCCGACTTGGCGACCTCGGCGACCGCGCCGAAGATGGCGCGGGCCTGCATCTCGTAGATCTCTGGGAAGGCGATGCCGAGACGGCAGCCGCGCAGGCCCAGCATCGGGTTCGTCTCGTGAAGCTGGACCGAGCGCTGCTGGACGCGCAGCAGGTCGGTGCCGGCGGCCTTGGCGACCTCGGCCATGTCGGCCTCGGTGGTCGGCAGGAACTCGTGCAGCGGCGGGTCGAGCAGGCGGATGGTGACCGGCAGGCCCTCCATCGCG
>JAEYOB010000822.1 GCA_023412175.1 Pseudomonadota bacterium
GGCGCAGGCGCGCCTGCACGTCGCGCGGGCTCTCGCCGCCGGGGGCACGGAAGTCCAGGCCGATGCGGTCCACCGCCACCGTCATCAGGCCGGCTTCCAGCAACTCAGGCAGCGTGCTGCCCTCCCACTCGCCCCAGCTCATCTCGCGCAGGCGCGGTTCCGGCTGCGGCGACAGGCCGAGCAGGCGCGCGGTCTCCTGCGCCCGGCTCAGCGGGCTCGCCACCCAGTGCAGCGACTCGGCGCCCAGCGGCAGCCGCCACAGTTGCACCACCGTGCGCCCGGCGTCCGACAGCGGCTCGTCCACGTGGCCCTGGAGGCGGCGGGCGACGTTCCAGGCGGTCGGCCCGTGGCGGAGGATCAGCAGTTCGGTCATCGGGACGGTCTACACGAAAGCGTCGGGAATGGCACCTCCGGCGGCCGGGATGCGCTACCATGGGCGGCACCGCAGCGCAGGATCGGAGCGTCATGACCAGCAACGACACCGGCTTTGGCCAAAACGGCTTCGGCCAACCCATCGGTTCCCCCGTGCCGGGGTGGACGGCCCGGCCACGGCCGCCGCGCACGGCCATGGACGGCCGCTACTGCCGGCTCGAACCGCTCGACCCCGCCCGCCACGCCGACGACCTGTTCGCCGCCAACGCCGGGGACACGGACGGCCGCAACTGGACCTATCTGGGCACCGAGCCGCCGGCGACGCGCGAGGCGTACCGCGCCTGGGCGGAGGGCATGGCGGCCGGCGACGACCCGCTGTTCCACGCCATCGTCGCGCAGGACACCGGGCGCGCGGTGGGCGTGGCGGCATACCTGCGCATCGATCCGGCCAACGGGGTGATCGAGGTCGGGCACATCAACTACAGCCCGCTCCTGCAACGCACGCGCGCTGCGACCGAGGCGATGGCGCTGATGATGCGCCGCGCCTTCGACGAGCTGGGCTACCGCCGCTACGAATGGAAGTGCGATTCGCTGAACGCGCCGTCGCGTGCGGCGGCGGAGCGGCTGGGCTTCCAGTACGAGGGGCTGTTCCGGCAGGCGCTGGTGTACAAGGGGCGCAACCGCGACACCGCGTGGTTCTCGATCCTCGACCGCGAATGGCCGGCGCTCCGTGCGGCCTACGAGCGCTGGCTCGACCCGGCGAACTTCGACGGGGCCGGACGGCAGAAGGCGCGGCTGCCCGACCTGATTCGTTCCGGCCAGTAAACGAACACTCCCCTGCTTGAGGCAGGGGAGGGCGCAACCCTTCAGATCGCCAGTTCCACCACGACCGGCACATGGTCGGACGGCTTGGGTTCCCAGCCGCGGGCCTCCTTCAGCACGCGGTAACCCTGCAACGCCGACTTCAGCGGCTGCGTCACCCAGATGTGGTCCAGGCGGCGGCCGCGGTTGGACGCCGCCCAGTCCCGCGCGCGGTAGCTCCACCACGTGTAGAGCTTTTCTGTTTCGGGAACGAAATGACGAACGGCATCGACCCAGCCGATGGAGTTCTGCATGGCCGTCAACTTCTCCACCTCGACCGGCGTGTGCGAGATGACGTCCAGCAACTCCTTGTGACTCCACACATCGTGCTCCAGCGGCGCGATGTTGAAGTCGCCCATCACCACCATGGGCTTGTCGCTGGTGCGTTTGGCCGCCCACCACTCAGTCATTTCGTCGACGAAACGAAGTTTGTGGGCAAACTTGTCGTTTTGTTTCGGATCCGGAATATCTCCGCCGGAGGGGATGTAGACGCTGTGCAGCTCGATGCCGTTGGGCAGCGTCGCCAGCACGTGGCGGCAGTCCTGCTTCTCGCACCAGTGCTGGATGTCGCGCGTCTCCAGCGGCAGCCGGGAGAGGATGGCGACGCCGTTGTAGCTCTTCATCCCGTGCACGTGGTTGTGCACGAAGCCGCGCTCCTCCAGGGGCCTGTGCGGGAACTCCTGGTCCACGCACTTGGTCTCCTGCAGGCAGATGACGTCCGGGTTGGCCTCGTCGATCAGGCGCAGCAGCAGGTCCATCCGCAGGCGGACGGAGTTGATGTTCCAGGTGGCGATGCGCATTGCTCTGTCCCGCGCCTCAGCCGATGGTGACGGTCAGCGTGCCGACGCCCTCGACGCTGCCCTCCAGGCGGTCGCCCCTGACCACCGGGCCGACGCCCTCCGGCGTGCCGGTGTAGATCAAATCGCCCGGCTTCAGCTCGACCAAGCCAGACAGATACGAGATCGTTTCGGAGATGGACCAGATCAGGTCGTTGAGGTCGCCCTGCTGGCGCAGCTCGCCGTTGACGGTCAGGCGGACGGCGCCCTTCTCGGGATGGCCGATCTCGGCGGCGCGGCGGATGGTGCCGCAGGGGGCGGACAGGTCGAAGCCCTTGCCCATGTCCCAGGGCTTGCCTTCCTTCTTCGCGGCGTTCTGCAGGTCGCGGCGCGTCATGTCCAGGCCGACGGCGTAGCCGTAGACGTGCTCCAGCGCGCTCTCCACCGGAATGCCGGCGCCGCCCTTGCCGATGGCGACGACCAGTTCGACCTCGTGGTGCAGGTTCCCGGTGGCGGGCGGGTAGGGGACGGTGCCGCCGTCGGCCACCACGGCGTCGGCCGGCTTGGCGAAGAAGAACGGCGGCTCGCGGTCGGGGTCGGCGCCCATCTCGCGGGCGTGGGCGGCGTAGTTGCGGCCGACGCAGTAGATGCGGTGCACCGGGAACGGGTCGCCGCCGGCGACGGCGACCGTCGGCTGGGGCCACAGGGGAACGGCGTAGGCCATGGCGACTCTCCTCTTACGGCAAACCGGCCCCAAGAGGTAACGGGCGGGCCGCCGCTTGCCAAGGCCGCAAAAACAAGACGCCCGGTCTGGGGGAGACCGGGCGTCGGAAGCTCCCGTGGGAGCCCGGGCGTAGCAGGGGAAACCACGGCGCGGGCGACCGCTTCCGGGGGAGGGAAACAGCCACTTCTTGATCTATCAGGTTGGGCCGTGCACAATCCCCGACCAATGCGCATCGCGAATAGGCGGTATGCAATGCAGGTAGTACGCACTGTTCTTGCTGACAAATGAAGTTGCTGCCTGCATTTTAACGCCAGATGTATCCAGCATAAAAAAGTGGCTTTTCCCTTGACCGACATCGATGGTACCGCGCCCGCCGAGCGGCGCACCCGCGCCCGCTCCGGCCGCAACGGCAAGCTGGGCCTCGGCCCCCTGCCGGAACTGGTCGGCTATAACCTGCGCAAGGCGCAGGTCGCCGTGTTCCAGAGCTTCCAGAACGCCGTCGCCCCGCACGACATCACGCCGGGCCAGTTCGGCGTGCTGATCATGATCCGCGAGAACGAGGGCCTCAGCCAGTCCGACCTGGGCGCGGCCGTGGGCATCGACCGCTCCACCATGGTGGCGGTGATCGACCGTCTCGAGTCGCGTGGCCTCGTGGTCCGTGCGCCGTCGCCGAACGACCGCCGCTCCTACGCGCTGAAGCTGTCGCCCCAGGGCGAGGCGCTGCTGGGCGAGCTGGTGCCGCGCATCAAGGCGCACGACCAGGGCATGATGAAGGACCTCTCCGCCCAGGAGCAGGCCCAGCTCATCGACCTGCTGCGCCGCGTCGCCAAGGCCGGCTGATACGGCCGGCGCCTGAAGGCGTCGTCCGCATCACCCTCTCAATCAATGCCATCGCATTGATCTGTCGGGTTTTACCGGCGGCACTCGATGGAAGCCTTCAAGCGCCGCCGGCTGAGGCCGCAGCACCGCATCGCCTACCGCCGCCGGGCCCGCTCGGCGGCGGCGGTGCCGAAGGCTGCGAACAGCGCGGTGGAGAGCGGGTCCTCCCGGAAGCGCCATTCCGGGTGCCACTGCACCGCCAGCGCGAAGGCCGGCGCGGCCTCGACCCGCACCGCCTCGACCAGCCCGTCGGGGGCCGTCGCCTCCACCGCCAGACCGGGCGCCAGACGGTCGATCCCCTGTCCGTGCACCGAATTGACGTGCACGTCCCCATGCCCCGCCAGCCGCGCCAGCACGCCGCCGGGCGTCAGCCGCACGGGGTGCGCCGGGCCGTACTGCACCTCCAGCGGCGCGGTGGTGTCCTCGCGGTGGTCGGACAGGCCGGGCACCTCGTGCACGCGCTGGTGCAGCGTGCCGCCCAGGGCGACGTTCAACTCCTGGAAGCCCCGGCAGATGCCCAGCAGCGGCACCCCGGCCTCCAGCGCGGCGCGGATCAGCGGCAGCGTGGTGGCGTCGCGCGCCGGGTCGTGCAGCGTCCCCTCGGCGCTGGGCGGGCCGCCGTAGCGGTGCGGCTCGACGTTGGACGCGCTGCCGGTGATCAGGATCCCGTCCAGCCGCGCCACCAGATCCAGGATGTCCAGCCCGTCGCCCAGCGCCGGCACCAGCAGCGGCAGCGCCCCGGCGCCGTCGGACACGGCGCGGATGTACTTGTCGCCGGTCACGTGGAACGGGTGCCCGCCCATCATGCGGGCGCAGGCGGGAATGCCGACGAGTGGTCTCATTTGAACTGGTCGCGGCGGCGGGCCGGCTCCCTGAAGGTGAAGAAGCCCGGCTCGAACTGGATGCCCGGACGCGGGTTGAGTAGGGCGACCTCGGTGGTCAGGCCCTGCGCGTCCACCACGCGCCATTTGCGCAGCTGGAACGGCCGGTCCTCGAACACCAGCGTCAGCGTACCCTTGCCGGGGTCCTTGGTCTCCAGCAGCGTGACCTCCACCGCGCCGGGGGTGCGGAACACCCCGGTCACCGTCACGTCGCCGGACAGCCGGATGTCCGGCCGCAGGATGAAGGCGGCCAGGGTCGAGCCGATGGGCGCGCTCGACTGCTGCTCCATCTCGCCGTCCCAGTAGGTGAGGATCGTGCCGTCGGCGACGACGAAGTCCTTCACCGGCGGCTCGTACTCCAGCCGCATGCGGCCCGGCCGCGACAGCGAGAAGGTGCCGGCGAGCTGCCGGCCGTCGGCGCCCACCTGCAGGAAGCGGGATTGCAAGGTGCGCATGCCGTTCAGGTACTGCTCGGCCTGGGCGACGGCGGCCTTGTCCTCGGCGGTGAGCGGGTGCCCCTTGGGCGTGGCCGAGGCCGGCGCCGCAAGGCAGGCGAGAACAGCGAGCGAAGCAAGGATTCGACGGAACACGGTGGCGATACCCCCTGAGAAACGATCGTCAGGCTGTCCGAGATTCGTGGCGGAAACGCGGCGGACGGGCAAGTGGTCCGACGTGTGACGAAGGTGGTACGGACAGGGCGGCGCGGCCGATGCATTTTGACAAGCCGGATCGCCACAACCTAGAATGAAAGACTGCGGCGCCAAGAAGCGTCTTTGTATAGCGCTGCAAAAGGGAAATGGGTGGACCGGCCATGGGGCAGAACACGACACGCCTGCAATGGAGCGATGACTATCGCACCGGAATCCCGACACTCGACGACCAGCATTTGACCATACTCCTTTTGTACAATGATGTGCTGAGGGCGCTGGAGGGGCGTGCGTCGCAGCACATGGTGGCAGAGACCATCGATTCGCTGATCTTCTTTATGCGCAAGCACTTCGCTTGGGAGAAGCGTTTCATGGACTCCACCGGTTACCACCGCGCGGCGGAGCACGCGGCGCGGCACGACCGGTTCGAATCGGTGGCGCAGGCGTTCTACCAGTACCTGGGTTTGGCCGGCGGCGGGGAGACCTTCGCCGGCTTCGCCCGCGACTGGATCCTCGAACACATCCACGCCGACCGCGACATTCCCGCCGTCCTGGCGGCGGGGAGCGCGACCGAATAGGGGGGCGTAGAGCCCCCGTCCGTCTCTACTCGTCGATGTTCCGCGCCAGCACCTCGCGCTTGCCGGCGTGGTTGGGCTTG